>JAEUMX010000105.1 GCA_016791285.1 Burkholderiales bacterium | reverse complement strand
ACTTCTTCGCGTAATCGGCGATCTTCTGCGAGAGCTTCGCCAGCAGGCTGTCGAAGCCTTCGCGCTCCATGATGCTTGTGTACTGCGCGCGCTTGAGCGCCAAGTCGCTGATGCCGTCGGCGACGATGTTGACGATACGCCACTTGGCGCCGTCGGGGCTCACGATGTAATCGAACTTCACCGACTCGCCTTTCGGAACCAGCAGCGTGTAGCGCACGATCGACCGCCCGGCGCGCGCGCTCTCGGCCCCTTCATAGCGAAAGCTCTGCCCCTCGTACGCGTTGAACTGCGATGCATAGGTGGCGATGCTCAGGTCGGTGAGCTTCGCGACCAGCGCGCCGCGCTGGCTCGGCGTGAGCGTTTCCCAGTGCTTGCCGAGCACCGACTTCGCAATCGCATCGAACTGGAACACCTCCTTCACCACGGGCGCGAGCTTCTTGTAGCGCCCTTCATAGCCGAGGCGCCCGGCATCCTTCATGACATCGATCAGGGTCGCGTTGAGCTTGTCGGCGGGCTGGCGCTGCGGGTCGATCTGCTGCGCAATGGCGCCCTGTCCCATTGCGACGAGCAGAAGCACGAGCACGGCATTGAGGAGTCGCATCATTCACGAGGCGGTGGCGGCGGGGGAAGTATCTGCGGCCGCGGCGCGGCGGTCAAATGCGCGCCGCGCGCTGCGAATCGAAGCGCTGGACGCGCGAGAGCAGGGCGGGCAGGACTACCAGACTGCAGAGCAGGGTCGTGAGGATGCCGATGGCGAGCACCATCCCCATGCTTGCCATCCCGCGATGCACCGAGAGCGCGAGGCTGCCGAAGGCACTGACGTTGGTGAAAGCGCTCAAGAGCACGGCGAGCGCGGTGCTGCTGTGCAGGACGATGCCGTCCGCGGGCGGTGCGGTCCGGAAGCGGTGCACCATATGGATGCAGTTGTCGACGCCCATGCCGAACACGAGGGGCAGGGCGATGATGTTGGCGAAATTGAAGTGGATGTCGAGGACCGTGATGGCAGCGCCCGTGAGCAGCGAGGCGAGGATGAGCGGCACCAGCACCAGGACCACGTCGATCTTTCGCTCGAGCGTCAGCAGCAGGACCACGGTGATCGCCACCAGGGCGTACGCGAAGGCTTCGAGAAACGCTCGCACCACCGCGGCACCCGATTCGAGATACACCACCGGCAACCCCGTCGCATGCGGGGCCACGGCCCGCACCTCGGTCACGAACCGCTGCATCGCCGCCCGGTCGTGTAGATCCTCCCTGGGCTTGATCTCTACCCGATAGAGGCCGCTATCCGAAACCCAGCGCTGCCTGAAGTCCGCCGGCAGGTCGGCAACGTCCACGCGCCGCGCCCGCAGGGCATCGGAGAGTTGCGAGAGCTGGCGGTCGAGGGAGCCGAGCAGGGTGGTCGTCGCAGCTTGCAAGGCTTGGTCTCGCGCGTCCGGTGGCAACGCGTCGATATGCGCCAGCAGACGCTCCAGTTCGTGTTGGAGCTCCAGGGCAGGGGCCGCATCGGGCGCTTGCTGGTGTGCGGCGACATACGCCGAGAGCGTGGCGAGAAAAGCCCGCAGCGCGTTTTGCTGCTCGTCGGCGCTAGGCTCGGGCTTGCGCTTGCCGTTGTTGAGATCGGGGCCGAGCGTCAAGGCAAGCTCGTCGATGAGGGCTAGTTTCTCGTCCTGATGCGTCGGCACGAAGTCCGCGAGGGTGCGCACCCCGGCCACGAGCGGGAGCTTTTCGAGTCTGGCCGCGATCGAGGTTGCCTCCTCCGCATTCGGCGCCAGCACCGCGAGCGACCAGGGCGAGCTGCTGCCGTCGTGGAGCAGCTCGCGGAATGCGCGAACCGATTCGGCCTGTGGATCCTGCAGGTCGAGCGGATTGTAGTCGAACTGCGCGCCGCGCAGCGCGAACAGCGCGAGCACGCCGAGCGCGAGAAAGCTCGCGAGCACCGCTGCCGAGTGGCGCATCGGGATGGCCATCGCATCGAGGGCAAGGCGCGGAAGAGGCCGCAGCAGGGGGTGGCGCCCGCGATACCGCACCGGCCGGCGCAGGCTCAGGAGCGCCGGCAGGATGGCGAGCGTCACGACGAGGCTCACGAACATGCCGACACCGGAGATGATCCCAAGCTCCGCGACGCCGGCATAGCTGGTAGGCACGAAACAGAAGAAACCGATCGCCGTCGTGAGCGTGCCGATTTCGAGCGAACCGGCGACGTGCCGCGTTGCCTTTTCGAGCGCCGCGCGATGACTGGGCAGCGTGCGCGCGAGCTCGCGGTAGCGCAGGCACAGATAGATCGCGTAGTCGGCGCCGATGCCGATGTACATCACGGAGAACGCGACCGAGATCAGATTGAGCGAGCCCAGGGCGAACGCGGCAAACGCAGCGGTGAAGATCAGCCCGAGCACCAGCGCGATCTGGGTGGCGAGCACCAGCCACAGGGAGCGCAGGCCGATCAGCATCACCAGGCTCACGCCCAGAAACGACCCGATGCTCGCCATCTGCGCGCCCAGGCTCGCGCTTCGGAGCTCGTCCAAGGAGAGCGCGCCTTCGCCAGTGAGCCTGATGGTGACGCCGCTTGCCGCCGGATCGAGCGCCGCGATGGCGTGCCTGATCTCTTCGGTCAGCGCCGTACCCGGCGCCAGCGAGTCGAACTCGATGCGCGGCATGACTTCGAGCAGCACGCGCCTGTCCTGGGGCGTCGGGCTCTTGCCGGTCATGAGCTCGATCCACGAGAGGTGAGCGGGCGAGCCTTGGAGGTAACCCCGAATCGCCGCCGCGATGCTCGCGAAGACGTTCCCGAGATCGACCTCACCGGTGCGATCTTCCTCGATCGCGCGACCGAGCAGCGCGAACAGCCCGCGCAGGCTGCGGTCGGTGGAGACCTCCGAGAGAAAGGGCTGCACCTGCGCGAGGCGCTCGGAGAGGCTGTCGAGCCGCTCGCGATCCTCGAAGAGCAAACCGTTCTCGCGGAAGAACCGGCTCTCCTGAGGGAAGAAGACCCATTCGAGATGGCGCGTCCCGGTCGTGAGCTTCTGGTACAGTCGCGCGGCCGCGTCGCGTGCCTGATCGGGCGTCACGCCGTCGACCACGATGATGATCGAATCGCGCGACTGGGGGAAAGCCTTCTCGTACGCCAGAAGATCCTGCCGCCAGGGCAGCTTGTCCGACAGGACATCGCCGGGGTAGGTGTTGATGCGCAGGTTGTGAACCGTGTAGTACAGCGCGCCGGCAGCGGTCAGCGCGGCCACACCGATCACCAGCATGGACCATCGTATGGCGAAGGACAGCCACGACGCCAGCAGGCGGTCGAGTCGGCCGCGCAAGCCAGGTCCCGGACGCGTCGACGTATCATGCATGCGTCGCAGAAGCCCTGTTCTCGCCTGCATCCTTCTTACGCAGATTGCGACCGCGCGTGCTCGCCGAACCTGAAACCATCGTTCGTGTCCTGACCACCTGCTCGCTCGCAGGGCTGCTCCTCGCGGCGGGCTTGAGACTGCACTGGTCCGAGATTGTCGCGGCGCTCGCGAGGTGCCGCGTCGCGTGGATCGTGCTCGCGAATTTTCTCCTCGTGCCAGTCCTCGCCGTGGCGATCGCACGGGCCGTGCCGCTGTCGCCGGAGCGTTCCGCCGGCATGCTGCTGCTCGCGGCCGCGCCGTTCGCGCCCGTCGTGCCGGTGTTCGCGCGGCTGGCACGCGCCGACCTGGCGCTGGCGGTGGGGCTCACCTCGCTCTTCCCCGTGCTGTCCGCGGCGATGACGCCCGCCGTCCTGCTCCTCGCCTTGCCGTGGTCGATCGGCGCCGAGAGCTTCCAGTTTCGTGCCGGGGTCATCCTTGCCGTGCTATTTACCACGATCACGCTGCCCCTCGCTGCCGGTGTGGCCCTGAACCATGTCTGGCCCGGTCTGCGCGCGCGCCTGCTCCGGCCGCTGGACATCATCGCGGAGGCCACCGGCGCGGCATCGCTGCTCTTCATCGTCGGAGTCGAGTTCCAGAACATCGTGGCGACACCGTGGCCATCGCTCGTCGCGATGATCGTTTTCATCGAAGCCTCGTTCCTGCTCGGGTACGCATCCGGCGGCGCCGTCCCGGCGCGACGCATGGTCGTTGCCCTCGGCACCGGCAATCGCAACATCGCCCTCGCGCTCCTGGTGGCCCTCGACAGTTTCGCCGGCACGGGGATTCCGGGCGTGGTCGTGACCATCGGATTGCTGCTGATCCTGTCGGGACTCCTGCACGTGGG
>JAEUMX010000098.1 GCA_016791285.1 Burkholderiales bacterium | reverse complement strand
AGCACGACCCCGTTCACCGGGGAGCGCAGCGTCAGGTATTGCCGGGCTTTGCTTTCTTGCTGCAAGCGCCGCAGTTCGGTCTCCGAAATGTCCCAGTTGCGCAGCCGCTGCAAGGCGCTGTCCACGAGTTGCTGCATGCTGACCTGGACTTCGGGACTGCCGCCCTTGACCGTTTGCGTCCCTTTCCAGGCAATGAGGTATTCCTGCTGCGCTGTGATCAGGTCCGGGCTGTACACATCCATCAGCGCTTCACCCCGTCTCACCAATTGACCGGTGGTATTGACGTAGAGCTTCTGAATCCAGCCCTCGAACTTGGGCGCCACGGTATGTAGCCGCCGCTCGTCCGCCTGTATCGTCGCCACAGCCCTCACGGTGCGCGTGAGCTCACGCGGCGCGGCGGCTTCGGTTCTCACCCCCAGCTTCTGCACCTTGTCCAAGCTGATTTTGACGAGCGGAGCACCAGAGGCCGGTTCTTCGCCCTCATATACCGGGATATAGTCCATGCCCATCGGGTCTTTCTTCGGCTCCGGCGAGGTGTCGGGCAGGCCCATCGGATTGCGGTAGTAAAGAATCTTGCCGGTCGGTTTGTCAGCCTGCGCGCCTGCTGCTTCGTCCGCGTAAACGGGGACGTAGTCCATGCCATCGGGGGTTTTTTTCGGCGCGGGAGAGATGTCCGCCGATACCATCGGATTACGGTAATAGAGAATCTTCCGCTCGGCATTGGCACCGACTTGCTCGGACGCGGCACCGATCCGCGCCGACTTGCTCGTCCCCCACCAGTAACCGGCGCTGGCAGCCGCAGCCGCCGCGACGATCACGATGGTTGCGGTAGTGGTTCCCTTCATCATTTTGCTCCAGCAGTTCTGGGTAAGGACTTCAATCCTTCCGCTCTCATTGCAGCCCCGGCTTGCCAACGATCAGATCGATCTCCGCCAGCGCCTTGTTGTAGTTCGAAAGCGCTGTCGCATAGCCGATCTCGTAGTTGAATACGGTCATCTGGTTGTCGAGGAGCGTCAGAAAATCCACGCGATTGACCTTGTAGGCGGCGAGAGAGGACTCCACGGTGAGCCTGGCCTGAGGCAGGATGCCCGTCTCGTAAAGCCGCGCCGATTTCAGGCTTTGTTGGGCGCTGGCTACCTGTTGGCGCAGCTGCGAATACACCTCGTTCTGCTGCGCCTGGTACATGTCAAGCGCCTGGTCGCGCATCGCGATCGCTTCAGCGACCCGCGGCGCGAGCTTGCTTTCGCGCCACACCGGCAGATTGATGCCGACGGTGAAGACGATCATGTCCGAGCGGTACATCCCGTCCTGGCTTCGATCACGTTGTCCATAGGTAAACTTGAGGTCGAAATCCGGGTAATAATCCTTGCGCGCAAGATCGATCGCCTTTTCGCTGCGCCCAATGAGGCTCAGCAGAGCCAATAGCTGTGGACGTTCCTTGAGCGCTGTCTCGCGCAGCGCTTCCTTCTGCAATGTCGTCTCCTCCAGGTGCAGCGTTTCGGTCATGATTTCCCCGGAATCGGCTCCGCGACCGAGGGTACGGGTGAGCTCAGCCTCGATCACCGCGCGTTCACGGCCCAGGCGGATCAGCTCGTCCATCATTCTCGACACCTGGGTCTGGGCCTTGAGCACATCGGCCTGATTTCCCTGCCCGACCGCGTAGCGCGACTCGGCAATCTTCAGGAACTGTTCGAGAATCTGTTTGTTCTTTTCCACCAGCCCTGTCGATTCGATGACAAGAGCGAGGTTGTAGTAATCGACCCTGACGTCCCGCGCCACCCGGTTCACCGTCTCCTGGTAGGCGAAGCCGATCGATTCCGCGCCCTTGGCGGCAACGTCCTCGCGCAGGCCGCGCTTACCCGGAAAGGGAAGCCTCTGTGACAGCCCGAGCATCTTCATTGTCATATCGTCCTGCCGGAAGTTGAACGTATTGACCGGCAGATTGAGCACGCCCGCTTCGAGCATCGGATCGTCGAGCGCGCCCGCGGGCCGGATCCGCTGCTGTGCAGCCTCGCGCTCGTTCCGTGCAGCCTGAATCTCGGGGTTGCTTCGAAGTGCCTCGGCGACGAGTTGATCGAGTGTTGCGTTGCCTGATGCGAACGATCGGTCGTGTGCTGCAGACGGTTCTTGCGTGAAAGTCAGCGGTAAGCCGGGACCGCAACACCTGAAGGTGCCGGCGGCCGTGTCTGACGTGCAGTAATCGGATGGGCGCCCGTCTGGGAGGTCGCGTCCGGTACTTGTGCTTCGGAGTGCAGAGAAGCGAGGCACATCACGACCAAAGCTAGCATCCACCCGCCGACGACCTTGCTCTCGGTTCGATAGATACTCATCTGTCTCCCTGCTCCTTCCAAGACACCAGCACTTCGTCGGCACAATGCGGCTATGACGATCGAGATGAGCATCGGCCGCCGAAACCGTGCCCGGCACTGGCGAACCGCGAGGCGCAAATCTACTTTGTCGTGAGACTCGGCCACTCTCGCCGCTACTTCGAAATTTCCCAGCGTGTCACCGTGTATTTGCCGTCGATCTTGTCCGCGGCAAATCGCACCTTGTCGCCAGGTTTCACCTGGTCGAGCATCGCCGGGTCCGGCACTCGGAACACCATTGTCATCCTCGGCATCCCGAGGCTCCGGATGGGCTCGTGGGCGAGCGTCACCTTGCCCTGCGCCTTGTCGACTTTCCGGATTTCCCCGTCAGTCAGCCCCGACCCCTGGGCTGTGGGCTCATGACTTCCTGTTTGCGCGAGTGACGTGGCGGGAAACACGAGTGCCCCCACAAGCAGGATGGCAAGCAGTTTCGACATCTCAGTCTCCTGAATGAACGGGCTCACTTCACGTAAGCGGCGTAAGCGGTGTATCCACCGTGCTGATCGACGAGGAGCACTACGTAGGGGTGGCGACGTCTACCGGATTCCATGCCGGGCGAGCCGAGAGGCATGCCCGGCACCGCAAGGCCGACGGCGCTCGGTCGCTCCTTCAGCAGTCGCTGCAGCTCCCGCGCCGGAACGTGACCTTCAATCGCGTAGCCGTCCACCTCCGCGGTATGGCAGGAGCCGAGTGCGTCTGGGATGCCGAGCTTGCGGCGGTACTGACCGGGTTCCGGAACATCGATGACCTCAACGGTGAATCCGTTCGCGCGCAGGTGATCGGCACACTTCGCGCAACACCCGCAGCTCCGGCTCCTGTAGACGCGGACGAGCGGTTCGGCCCTCACTGCGCGGAACGCGACCGCTCCAGCGGCAACGGCAAGAAATGCACGGCGCTTCATGTTTTCCTCCCTTACCGATGGACGACGCGAATCCTGCCGATCATCCCGGCCTCGAAGTGGCCAGGGATCAGGCAGCCGAAATAGAACTCGCCGGGCCGGGTGAACTGCCAACCCAGCTCGCCGCTCCGGCCGGGCGCCACGTGCGCCATGTACGGCTCGTCGTGTTCCATGTCGGGGAATTTCTTCATGAGCTCGCCATGTGCCCGCAATTCCTGGAGCGTCCCCAGCACGAACTCGTGCATCACCTTGCCTTTGTTCTGCAAGACGAAGCGAACGGTCTCGCCGTGCCTGACGGTGATCTCGGAGGGCGTATAACGCATTGCGTCGCTCATCACGATGCGGATCGTGCGCGACGCGCGTTTGGGGTCGGCCGCGCGGCCGAACGCCTGCTCCTCGACTCTCGAGTAGTCAATCTTCGGAGGCTGCTGCGGATCACCGTGAGCGTAGGCAAGGCCGTGCCCGAGCAGCGCAATCCAGAACCAGTGCTTCATCATCGACTCCGTCAGTGATGGTCGTGGTCGGACGGCTTGCGCGCTTTCATCGTCGCGGTGTCGGCACCGACGCCGGGCGCGCGCGCGACCGGTGCCGGGGCGCCGGTCCACTCGTACGCGAAGCTGCCGCGCGGCTGCGTGTACCACCCGGGGTCCCGGTAGTCGTTGCGCGCAAGACTCTCCCGGATCTTCACCGTCGTGAACATGCCGCCCATCTCGATCGGGCCGTACGGTCCCTGCCCGGTCATCATCGGCAGCGTGTTGTCCGGCAGCGGCATCTCCATCTCGCCCATATCGGCCATGCCGCGGTCGCCCATGACCATGTAGTCCGGGACGAGCTTCGAGATCTTGTCCGCCACGCCGCGGAAATCCACGCCGATCGTGGTCGGCACGTCGTGGCCCATCGCGTTCATCGTGTGGTGCGACTTGTGGCAGTGGAACGCCCAGTCGCCGGGTTCGGTGGCATCGAATTCGATGGCGCGCATCTGACCGACCGCGACGTTAACGGTCACCTCGGGCCACCGCGAGCCGGGAGGCGTCCAGCCGCCGTCGGTGCCGGTGACGACGAATTCGTGGCCGTGCAGGTGGATGGGATGGCTCGTCATCGTCAGATTGCCGATGCGGATGCGCACGCGGTCGCCCAGGCGACACACGAGCGGATCGATGCCGGGAAATACCCGGCTATTGAAGGTGAACAAATTGAAGTCGAGCATCGTGCTCACCTTGGGCGTGGCGGCCCCGGGCTCGATGTCGTAGTTGCTCAACAGGAACACGAA
>JAEUMX010000077.1 GCA_016791285.1 Burkholderiales bacterium | reverse complement strand
GACAGCGAGTCACTGAGCTTTAGTGCCGGCTACCGTGACTCTGGCCGACACGAGCCCGTGAGAGATGACTCTGCAACCGGACCGAGGCTTGCGCCGCGTTCCAGTCCCGCCCCACAGGCAGAACGGGTGCAGAGTCTGGCCGGTGTTAGGCGGCCAGAGCGTAACGGTCGTCGTTGGCGACTATTGCGTTTCCAGCGGATTTACGAGGTGACTGGACCTCGGTATGCCCTGCGCTGCTTTGCAACCCACGTCGAAACCAGGTCACCCCCGATTGTTCCGAAGATGGATCCACGGCCGCTCGATTTCAAGGCCGAGAACCGAAGTGTAGCCGAAGCCGCGCTAAACCGCGGCACCGATCTTGCGCTTTGGTGAGTGTCGCATCCCCGCAAGAGCCCGTGGATAGGGGCAAAAAGACAGATGCAGGGGGATCGGGGGATCGGAAACAGCGGGAAAACCGTCATACATGTTGGCTTCCTCAACAGTCACGAGCACTGACCCGGACCGGTGTCGCAGAGGCGCGTGCTGGTGCTCGTGGATCGCGTGGCGTCTGATGGCTGTCATCGTTCTCTGGGCGGTGTATCCCGCTCACGGTGCCGACGTGGGCAGGTCGGTGTCGATCAGCGCCGATACACCCATGATCGAACTGCGCTCCAGGCTCGACGTCTGGTTCGATCCTGAGGGAAAGGCTTCGTTCGAGTCGGTCGAATCCGCAGTCGGCGGCTTCGGTCCCGTGTCGACCCGACAAGGTGACGACGTCAACTTCGGCTACCGAAGAGGTGCGATCTGGTTGCGCTTCGCGGTCAGGCCCGGCAAGGACGCGCCCGCCGATTGGCTGCTCGAGGTCGCCTATCCGCCACTGGATCGGGTCAGCGTGTTCGTGCGGGGTCGCGACGGCAGGGTCCTGGTGCAGGAAGCCGGAGACATGCTGCCGTACTGGAAGCGCCCGTTTCCCCACCGCAATCTCGTGTTTCCCCTGCACCTTCCTGCGGGCAGCGAACATTCCGTGTTTCTCCGCGTCGAGTCGCAGAGCAATACGACGATCCCGGTGCATCTCTGGCAGCCGGCCGCACTGGCCGAGCACGACCGAGTCGCCTACGCGACGCTCGCCCTGTATTACGGGCTGCTCGTGGCGTTGCTGGTCTTCAATCTGCTGATCTTCATCTCGGTACGCGATCCGCTGCATCTCCTCTATGTCGGCATGGCAGCCGGAATGGGAATCGGCCAGCTTTCCCTGAATGGCTTTGGCAGTCTGTGGTTGTGGCCCGATGCGACGAAGTGGGCGAACGACGCGCTGGCCTGGGGATTCGCGCTTTGCGGGTTGTCCGGCGCGCTCTTCACGCGGAGATTTCTCGATACCGAGCGTCACACGCCGATCCTCGACCGGTTCCTGCTGCTGTCGATGACGGTCTTCGGTGTGGAAGTCGCTTTCGGCATGTTCGTCCCGTATCGCCTCTTCGCGATCGGCGTGACTCTTTCTGGGCTTGGGTTCTCCGTGATCGCAGTGCTCGCCGGCATTCGCTGCTACCTGAAGGGGCAACCGGGTGCTGCTTACTTCCTCCTCGCCTGGAGCATGCTGTTTGCCGGGGCAGGCATTCTCGCGTTGCGCAACATGGGCTGGCTGCCCACCAACGGGTTCACGACCTATGCGATGCAGATCGCCTCGGCGCTCGAGATGGTGCTGTTCTCGTTTGCGCTGGCCGATCGCATCGACCGCCTGCGCCGCGAGAAAGAAGCTGCGCAGGCGGCGGCGCTGGCGTCGGGCGAAGCCATGGTGGCGGCCCTGAAGCGCTCCGAAACGGAGCTCGACCGGCGGGTGCGGGAGCGGACTCGCGAGCTCGCCCTCGCCAATCAGCGATTGAGCGAGAGCGCGGCGAAACACCGCCTGCAGGCCTCTCACGATGCCCTGACCGGGCTCGCGAACCGCATGCTGCTCGACGACCGGCTGGATCGTTCCATCGAGCACGCACGCCGGTGTGGCGCCAAGGTCGGCCTCGTGATGATCGACCTCGATCATTTCAAGCCGGTGAACGATACGTATGGGCACGCGGTGGGTGATCGGCTGCTGGTGGCCGCGGCGGCTCGTCTGCGCGAGGCGGTGCGCACGAGCGACACGGTCGCGCGCTACGGCGGCGACGAGTTCGTGCTCGTGATCGAGAACGTGCACAACCGCGAGGATGTCGAGCGCGCTGTCGCGAGTGTTCAGACGCGGCTGTCGGCGCCGGTGACAGATGGTGACTTGAAGCTCTCGTTCTCGGCCAGTCTGGGCGTCAGCATGTATCCCGATGACGCCCACGACGCAAGCACGCTGCTGCGGCGTGCGGACGAAGCAATGTACGCAGCCAAGAAAACCCGCAGGGCGAACGCGGGTGAGGGACGACGGCGCAGCGTCGGCATTGCGGCTTAATTCGCCGCGAAGCGCTAACCGCCGGAGAGTCGCAGCACCAGACCCGCGAGCGGCGGCAGGTCGATCACCAGTGAATCGGGCAGCCCCATCCACGAAGTGCCGGACGTCTGGATATGCCCGGCGTTGCCCAGGTTCGAGCCTCCGTAGAACTCCGAGTCGCTGTTCAAAACCTCATGGTAGGTGCCGTGCGCTGGAACGCCGATTTGGTAGCCATGGCGCGGCACCGGCGTGAAGTTCAGCACCACCACGACGAACGATCCGTCGCGCGCACGGCGCTGGTAGCTCACGACCGACTGGTCGGCGTCGTGGCAGTCGATCCACGAAAATCCCTCCTGCGAAAAGTCCAGCTCGTGCAGCGCCCGGCAATCCCGGTACAGCACGTTCAGATCGCGGGCGAAATGCCTTGTGCCCGCGTGGATCGGTATCGACGATTGCGCCCACTCCAATTCCCACTGCACCTGCCACTCGCGGCCCTGGCCGAACTCGTTGCCCATGAAGTTGAGCTTCTTGCCGGGGGAGGTGAGCTGATACAGCGCGAGCAGACGCAGGTTTGCGAACTTCTGCCAGCCGTCGCCCGGCATCTTGCCAAGCAGTGAATACTTGCCGTGCACGACTTCGTCATGGGAGAGCGGCAGCACGAAGTTCTCGGAGTAGGCGTAGACCTGCCCGAAGGTCAGCAGCTCGTGGTGGTAGCGGCGATGGATCGGGTCGCGTCCCATGTAGGAGAGCGTGTCGTTCATCCAGCCCATGTTCCACTTCATCGAGAAGCCGAGACCCCCCAGGTAAACTGGCCGCGACACCATCGGCCACGCGGTCGACTCCTCGGCGAAGGAGAGCGCGCCGGGAAACTGGTCGTGGACCATGACATTCAGCTCGCGCAGGAAGGCGATCGCATCGAGGTTCTCACGACCGCCGTAGCGGTTCGGCAGCCACTCGCCGTGCTTGCGGGAGTAGTCGAGATAAAGCATCGAGGCGACCGCATCGACCCGCAGCGCATCGATGTGGAACTCTGACAACCAATAATGGGCGCTCGCGAGCAGGAAGCTCTTCACCTCGTTGCGACCGAAGTTGAACACGTGCGTGCCCCAGTCCTGGTGCAGGCCGAGGCGCGGATCCTCGTGCTCATAGAGCGCCGTGCCGTCGAAGCGGGCGAGTGCCCACGCGTCGGTCGGGAAATGCGCCGGCACCCAGTCCAGGATGACGCCGATGTTGCCCCGATGACAGGCATCGATGAAGCGTCGCAGCCCGTCGGGATCGCCGTGCCGGCTCGTCGGGGCGAAATAGCCCGTCGACTGGTAGCCCCACGACTCGTCGAGCGGGTGCTCCGAGATGGGCAGCAACTCGATATGCGTGTAGCCCATCTCCTGCACGTAGGGGACGAGGGCGGCGGCGAGTTCGTCGTAGCTGTAGAAGCGCCCATCCGGATGGCGCCGCCAGGAGCCCGCGTGCACCTCGTAGATGTTGACGGGCGCGTGCAGCCAATCCCACGCGGCGCGCCGCTCCAGCCAGTCCCGGTCTTGCCACGCGTGGGTGCTCCGCGGGCAGGTGCGGCCGGCCGTGCTCGGGCGCAACTCGAACTCCTGGCCGTACGGGTCGAACTTGACCATCACCTGGCCGGTGTGCCGGTTGCGGATCTCGAATTTGTACAGCGAGCCGGCCGGAAGGTCGGGCACGAAGAGCTCCCAGACGCCAGTGGATCCCCGGCTCATCATGGGATGCACGCGACCGTCCCAGCGGTTGAAGTCGCCCACGACTGACACCCGCTCGGCGTTCGGGGCCCAGACGGCGAAGCGAAAACCCGCCACGCCGTCGAGCGCCATGGGCTGCGCGCCGAGGGCTCGATACGCCTGATGGAAACGGCCCTCGTTGAAGAGATAAAGGTCGTGCTCGGTGAGGCTGGGCGCAAAGGCATACGGGTCGTGCGCGATGCGCGCGTTGCCGCCTGCTCCCACCTGCAAGCGATAGCGGGCGGGCAGGCCGGTGCCGCGCCACTCGAAGAGCCCGGCGATCCCGACCGGCTTCATCGGGCACCACCCTGCGGGCGTCTCGATCGACAGCGCATCGGCGTGCGGGTCGAATGCGCGCACCAACTGCCGGTCGCCTTGCGTGCGCAGGCCGAGGAGCGCATGCGGATCGTGCAGCCGCGCCTCGAGCAGCCGCTGCGCAAGCTGATTGACTTCGGTGGGGAGGTCGTGTTTCATGAGCGGATAAAGAGCGGCATTATAGCCGTAGTCCCGGGAGGTCAGGCCCGCGTTCTCGCCGCGGGCGCTGCAAATCTGGATACCGATCAAACATCCAAGCAAGGACGCGTAAACGGTGACACCCGAATCCGCACCCCGATTCATCAGTCTGCTTACCAAGAACACGTATGCCATGGTGCTTGCAGGAGGCCGGGGCAGCCGCCTCGCGCACCTGACCGACTGGCGTGCCAAGCCCGGCGTGCCCTTCGGCGGCAAGTTCCGGATCATCGATTTCGTGCTGTCGAACTGCGTGAACTCGGGTATCCGCCGCATCGGCGTGCTGACCCAGTACAAGTCGCACAGCCTGATTCGCCACATCCAGCTCGGCTGGTCGTTCCTCGCGGGCCAGTTCAAGGAGTTCGTCGAGCTGATGCCCGCGCAGCAGAGGATCGAGGAGCTGTGGTATCAGGGCACGGCCGACGCGGTCTTCCAGAACATCGACATCCTGCGCGAGTTCGATCCCGACTACGTCCTGATCCTCGCCGGCGATCACATCTACAAGATGGATTACGGGAAGCTGCTCGCCTATCACGTCGCCAAGGCTGCGGACATGACCGTAGGCTGCATCGAGGTTCCGGTCCAGGAGGCAACGGCTTTCGGCGTGATGCACGTCAACGACGACTTGCGCGTGGTGGATTTCGTGGAGAAACCGCCCGTGCCGCCCCATATTCCCGGCCAGCCTGACTTGGCGCTCGCCAGCATGGGCATTTACGTTTTCAACGCGCGCTTCCTGTTCGAGCAGCTGATACGCGACGCCGACGATGCCGACTCGAGCCACGACTTTGGCAAGGACATCATCCCCCACATCATCGATCGCTATCGCGTCTACGCGCAGCGCTTCGCCGACAGTTGCGTCAACATGGTGGCGGGGGTGCCCTACTGGCGCGACGTCGGGACGGTGGACGCCTACTGGGAAGCGAACCTCGAGCTCACCAAGGTCGTCCCGGATCTGAACATGTACGACGACGAGTGGCCGATCTGGACCCATCAGGAACAGCTGCCACCCGCCAAGTTCGTGTTCGACGACCAGGAGCGGCGCGGCATGGCGGTCGATTCGCTCGTGTCCGGCGGCTGCATAATCAGCGGTTCGGTGGTACGCCGCTCGCTGCTGTTCTCGGACGTGCGCGTGAACAGCTACAGCGAGATCGAAGACTCGGTGATCCTGCCCAAGGTCGACGTCGGCCGGTACGTCACCCTCAAGCGCTGCGTGATTGACAAGAACTGCCGGATTCCTGAGGGTCTCGAGGTCGGCGTGAACCTGGCCGAGGACCGACGGCGCTTCTACGTCACGGACAACGGGGTGACGCTGGTGACGCCGGAGATGCTCGGTCAGCCGGTGCATCAGGTGCGTTGAGGCAGGCATGCAGGCGCCCCGTCTCGATTTCGTGCTCCTGTGGCACATGCACCAGCCCGATTACCGAGACTACGCCACGGGCGAATTCACTCTGCCCTGGGTCTATCTGCACGCATTGAAAGACTATTCGGACATGGCGGCCTATCTGGAGGCCCATCCGGGCATGCACGCCGTGGTGAACTTCGTTCCCATCCTGCTCGATCAGATCGAGGACTACGCCGAGCAACTCGGGTCGGGCAACCTGCGCGATCCGCTGCTCAGGCTGCTTGCCCGCGAGAACCTGGATGACCTCAGCGCCGCCGAACGTCGCCTGGTGCTCGACAGCTGCTGGCACGCCAACCACGTCCGCATGATCGAGCCGTTCCCCGTGTATCGCACGCTGAAGCAGATCTTCAGTCTGGTCGAGGCGCAGGGGGAGGGCGCGCTCTCGTATCTGTCCGGTCAGTATCTCGCCGATCTTCTCACTTGGTACCACCTTGCGTGGACCGGCGAGACCGTCCGCCGTAACAACGCACTGGTGCCCCAGTTGCTCGCCAAGGCCGAGCGGTTCACGTACGCCGACCGCCGCGCGCTGCTGCACCTCATTCGCGACACGATCTGCGGCCTGATTCCGCGCTATCGCAAGCTCGCCGAGAACGGTCGGGTCGAGCTCTCCTCCACGCCGCACTTCCATCCCCTGGCGCCCTTGCTCATCGACTTCGGTACAGCGCGTGACGCCCTCCCCGAAGCCGCCCTGCCGGCCTCGCCGTGTTACCCCGGCGGGCGCAGCCGGGTTGCGTTCCACGTCGAGTCGGCGATCGCGAGCCACTCAGCCCGCTTCGGCCACGCACCGCGGGGCCTCTGGCCGGCCGAGGGCGCGGTTTCGCAATCGGTGCTGGAGGAGTTTGCGGATCAGGGAGTCAGGTGGATTGCGACCGGGGAGGGCGTGCTCGGGAACTCACTGCGCCGCAGTGGGCACGAGGTCGGTAACAAACTCGAATGGCTCTACCGGCCGTGGCGGGTGACCGGTGCCGGGAGCGACGTGGCCTGTTTCTTCCGCGACGATCGACTGTCCGATCTGATCGGCTTCGAGTATTGCCGGTGGCACGGCGCCGACGCGGCAGCGCACTTCGTCGGGGAGCTCGAAGCGATCGCGCGATCGAGGCAGGAAGGCGAGGCGCCGATTGTTGCCGTCATCCTGGACGGCGAGAATGCCTGGGAGTTCTATCCCTACAACGGGTACTACTTCCTCACGGAGCTCTACGGCAGACTCGAGGCGCATCCCTTCATCCGGACGACCACGTTCGGCAAATGGCTGGACGAAGCGCCGCGCTCGGGTCGGCCACGCGCCGCGGCGGGGCGACTACCCGGGCTGGTCGCGGGGAGCTGGGTCTATGGAAATCTGTCGACGTGGATCGGGGCGACGGAGAAGAACCATGCCTGGGACCTGCTGGCGCAGGCCAAGCAGAGCTACGATCTGGTGATAGCGAGCGGTCGGCTGACCGAACGCGAGCAGGACGCGGCTTCAGTCCAGCTTGCTTCGTGCGAGAGCTCGGACTGGTTCTGGTGGTTCGGCGATTACAATCCGGCGCATTCAGTCGCGAGCTTCGACCGTCTTTTCCGGCAGAATCTCGCGCACCTCTACCGGCTGCTCCAGCTCCCCGTGCCCGACGTGCTGTCGCATCCCGTGAGCGTCGGCGGGGGTTCACCCGAGGCGGGGGGTGCGATGCGGCGTTCCTCCTGACTCCGGAGCGCGAAACTTTTCTCGCGCTCAAGCGGTCACTTGACTACCATCCAACGTCGGCACGCCGGTGCCGTTTGACCCTCGAGGAGCTTCTGCCATGAAACGAATGTTCGCCCTGCTCGCTGCGCTTGGTCTCGCCCTGTCATCCGCTGCCTATGCCGACGGCGCGGGTTGCTCCGAAAAGGCGAAGGCCGAGAAGAACAAGACCAGCACCTTGGTCGATCCGGCCCCTGAGATGCGGTAGCGCACCGGCTGGTCGCCGTAACCCGAAAGTCCGCGGCCTTCGCCGCGGGCTTTTTGTTTGCCGATGAGCCGGCGGAACCCTTTCCTCCGGCCCCATGATCGGGGCCCTGGGGGAAACGGGTCGACTAAGCCTTCACCACGTTCGGCAGCGCCTTCGAGTAGCGCCCGCGCGTGTCCACGATCACCTTTGCATGGGTTTGTATCAGCTCGTAATCGAACCGGTCGTGATCGGTGGCTAGCAGGACCAGGTCATACGTGGCGATGGTCTCGGCGGTGAGAGCGACGCTGGTCAGCTGGAATGAGTAACGCCGCATCTTCTTGAACACCGGTACGTGGGGATCCGAATACTCGACTTCCGCACCCTTCGCGGTCAAGAGCTCTATGAGCTCCGCCGAGGGGGACTCCCGCATATCGTCGACGTTCTTCTTGTACGCAATGCCTAGCACGAGGATACGGCTGCCCTTGAAGGCGCGCCCCTGTTCGTTGAGGGCATCCGCACACTTGCCGACGACCCAGTGCGGCATGCTGCTGTTGATCTCCCCGGCGAGTTCGATGAAGCGCGTATGGATGCCAAACTCTCGGGCCTTCCACGTAAGGTAGAAGGGGTCGATGGGGATGCAGTGCCCGCCGAGCCCGGGTCCAGGATAGTAGGGGACGAAGCCGAACGGCTTCGTCGCCGCCGCGCGAATGACCTCGTGGATATCTATACCCATCCGGTCCGCCACGATCTTCATCTCGTTCACCAAACCGATGTTGACTGCACGGTGAATGTTCTC
>JAEUMX010000049.1 GCA_016791285.1 Burkholderiales bacterium | reverse complement strand
GGACAACTGGCTGCGCTTCGGCAATCCCTGGGAGATCGTGCGCCCCGAGGTCGCCTTCGAGGTCAAGCTGCACGGGCACACCGAAGGCAGGTTCGAGGCCGACGGGCGATTCCGCACCACCTGGGTGCCGGACAGTGTGATCCGGGGTGTTGCCTGCGACACGCCGATCCCGGGGTACGGCGTCGGCACCGCGAATCTGCTGCGGCTGTGGAAGGCGGAAGCCTGCGAGTCGTTCGATCTGCAGGCCTTCAATCGCGGCGACTATTACGGCGCGGTGAGCAATAAGATCGGCTCGGAAACGATCTCGAAAGTGCTCTACCCGAACGACGAACCCGAGGCCGGCAAGGCCTTGCGCCTGCAGCAGCAGTACTTCTTCGTTTCGTGCTCGCTGCGCGACATGCTGCGCATCTTCTTCCAGGGCGAGAGCGCAATCGAGCGCTTTTCCGAGAAGTATGCCGTGCAGTTGAACGACACCCACCCCGCCATGGCCGTGGTGGAACTGATGCGTCTCCTGCTGGACGAGTACGACCTGGAGTGGGAGCCGGCCTGGGACATCACGCGCCGCACGTTCGGCTACACCAACCATACGCTCCTGCCCGAGGCGCTCGAGACCTGGCCGCTCGCACTCTTCGCCCGGCTGCTGCCGCGGCACTTGGAGCTCATCTTCGAGATCAACCGCCGTTTCCTGGACGAGGTGCGCGCGCGCTACCCCGCTGACGAGGCGCGTGTCCAGCGGCTGTCCCTGATCGACAACCATGGCGAGCCGCGCGTGCGCATGGCGAACCTCGCGTGCGTCGGCTGCCATGCCATCAACGGTGTTGCCGCCCTGCACACCGAGCTGCTCGAGCAGGAAACGTTGCGCGATTTCCACGAACTGTGGCCGGAGAAATTCAGCAACAAGACCAACGGGGTTACGCCACGCCGCTTCATCGTGCTCGCCAACCCCGGTCTCGCACGCCTGATGGTCGACCGCATCGGGACCGGATGGATCACCGATCTGGGCGATGCACGTCGGCTGGAGGCGTTCGCGCAGGAGGCCGGTTTTCAGGACGACTGGCGACGGGTGAAACGCGAGGCGAAGGTCAATCTCGCGCACCTGATCCAGCGCGAGACGGGTATCGCCGTGGACCCTGATTCGATGTTCGACATCCAGGCCAAGCGCATCCACGAATACAAGCGGCAGCATCTCAACCTGCTGCACGTGATCACGCTCTACAACCGCATCCGCCGCCTCCCGGGGGCTGCGCACGGGTCGCGCACCGTGATCTTCGCCGGCAAGGCCGCACCGAATTACACGATGGCGAAGCTCATCATCAAGCTCGTCAACTCACTGGCCGACGTCGTGAACAACGATCCCGTGGTGAGCAGGCACCTCAAGGTCGTGTTTCTGCCCAACTTCAACGTGAAGAACGCACAGCTCGTCTACCCCGCGGCCGACCTGTCGGAACAGATCTCCACCGCCGGCAAGGAAGCCTCGGGCACCGGCAACATGAAGTTCGCCATGAACGGCGCGCTCACGATCGGCACGCTGGATGGCGCGAACGTCGAGATCCGCGAGGCGGTGGGTGCAGAAAACTTCTTCCTGTTCGGACTGACCTCGGCCGACGTGCACCGCGTCGTGCGCGAAGGCTACAGGCCGCATGACATCTACGAGCGCGACCCGGAACTGCGCGAAGCCCTGGATCAGATCCACAGCGGTGCCTTCTCGGGCGGCGACGCGGAGATGTTCCGGCCGCTGGTCGATAGTCTGATCGACCACGATCCGTATCTGGTGCTGGCCGACTATGCCGCTTACGTCGGCTGCCAGCAGGACGTGCAGCGCGCCTACCACGATGTCCCGCGCTGGACCCGGATGTCGATCCTGAATGTCGCGCGCATGGGCAGGTTCTCGTCCGATCGCGCGGTGCTGGAGTATTGCAAGGACATCTGGAAAGTGTCGGCAGTGCCGGTTGCGAGCGATCCCGATCTCGAGCCGCACGAGGGACTGGCGGCGATGTACGACGCTGGCGTGCCGTCCATCGTGGAGAGTTAGCGCGGCCCGGGTGCTCTGCGATTCGCCAGCGTCGAGATTTGCATCCGGCCAACGTCTGTTGCACTTTCCCGATGATCCGGCATCGAAGGAGTTCGGATCTTCTCACCGCCTCCGCATGCTGCGAAACGCGTCCTTTCATCCCGCCGTCCAAGCCTGGTTCAGCAGGCATTTTTCCGAGCCCACCGAGCCCCAGGCGCGCGCCTGGCCGCTGATTCAGGCCGGGCGGAATGTGCTGGTCGCCGCGCCCACCGGCTCGGGGAAGACGCTCGCCGCGTTCCTCGCCGCGATCGATGCGCTGGTGCGCGAGGGGGTCGAGGCCCCGCTGCGGGACGAGACGTACGTCGTCTACGTCTCGCCGCTGAAGGCCCTGTCCAACGATATCCAGAAGAACCTGGCGGCGCCGCTCGCGGGCATCCGCACGAAACTCGGGGCGCTTGGTCTTCCCGACGTGGACATCCGTACGCTGGTGCGCACGGGCGACACCCCGCAAGCGGAGCGCGCCAGCATGCGACGGCGGCCGCCGCATATCGTCGTGACGACCCCGGAGTCGCTGTACATCCTCCTCGGCTCGGAGTCCGGCCGCGCGATGCTCGCCACCACACGCACCGTCATCGTCGACGAGATCCACGCGCTCGCGCCGAACAAGCGCGGCAGCCATCTCGCGCTGTCGCTGGAACGCCTCGTGGCGCTGACAGAGAGGCCGCCGGTGCGCCTGGGACTGTCCGCCACGCAAAAGCCGGTCGAGGAGATCGCGCGGTTTCTGGTCGGAGCGTCAGTGCACGACAGCTGCGCCATCGTCGACACGGGGCACATCCGGCCGCGTGACCTCGCGATCGAGGTACCGTCCTCGCCACTTGCGGCAGTGATGTCGGGCGAGGTGTGGCAGCAGGTGTACGCCCGGCTCGCGCAAATGGCGCGCGAGCATCGCACGACGCTCATCTTCGTCAACACGCGGCGTATGGCGGAGCGCGCGGCACGCCACCTGTCGGAGCTGCTCGGCGCAGAGCACGTCATGGCCCACCACGGCAGCATGGCGAAGGAGCTGCGCCTGAAGGCCGAGCAGCGCCTGAAGAACGGCGAGCTGAAGGTGCTGGTCGCCACGGCCTCGCTCGAGCTCGGCATCGACATCGGCGACGTGGAGCTCGTCTGCCAGCTCGGCTCGTCACGGTCGATCGCGAGCCTCCTGCAGCGCGCCGGGCGCGCCGGCCACCAGGTCGGCGGCGTGCCGAAGGCGCGCATCTTTCCGCTGTCGCGCGACGATCTGGTCGAATGCGCGGCGCTGCTCGATGCGATTCGCCGCGGCGAGCTCGATCGTCTGACGATCCCGCCGCAGCCGCTCGACGTGCTGGCGCAGCAGATCGTGGCGGAGGTGGCCGCGCGCGAGTGGCGCGAAGACGAGCTGTTCGCTCTGATCCGGCGTGCCTGGCCATACGCGCAACTGCCGCACGAGGCATACCTCGACATCGTACGCATGCTCGCGGAGGGGTTCAGCACGCGCCGCGGCCATCGCGCCGCCTACCTGCACCGGGATGCGGTCAACGGCGTATTGCGCGGCCGGCGCGGCGCCCGGCTCACGGCTCTCACCTGCGGCGGTGCGATCCCGGACACGGCGGATTACGACGTCGTGCTGGAGCCCTCCGGCCAGCTCGTCGGCACCGTCAACGAGGATTTCGCCGTGGAGAGCCTGGCGGGCGACATCTTCCAGCTGGGCAACACCTCCTACCAGATCAGGCGCATCGAAGCCGGACGTGTGCGGGTGGAGGATGCACACGGGCAGGCGCCGACGATTCCGTTCTGGCTCGGCGAAGCGCCGGCGCGCACCGACGAACTGTCGCACGCCGTGGCGCGTCTGCGCGACGAGTTGGCAGCCGATATGGGCGAGCGCGTGGAGCAGCGGGCGGTCATCGGGGAACTGACCGGGCGAACCGGCCTGACGCCGGCAGCCGCCGAGCAGATCGTCGAATATCTCGCGGCGGCGCGCGCCGCACTAGGCGTGCTGCCGACGCAGACGACCGTCGTGCTGGAGCGATTCTTCGACGAGTCGGGCGGCATGCAACTCGTCATTCACTCGCCGTTCGGCAGCCGCATCAACCGCGCGTGGGGACTGGCCCTGCGCAAGCGCTTCTGCGTGAAGTTCAACTTCGAGCTGCAGGCGGCGGCGACCGAAGACGCGATCGTCATTTCGCTTTCCACGAGCCACAGCTTCCCGCTGGAGAAGGTCGCGCGCTATCTCAATTCGCGCAGCGTCCGGCAGGTGCTGATCCAGGCCGTGCTCGGCGCGCCGATGTTCACTGCCCGCTGGCGCTGGATCGCAACGACTGCGCTCGCCCTGCCGCGCTTCCAGGGCGGCAAGAAAGTGCCTGCTCCGCTGCAGCGGATGCGCGCTGACGACCTGATGGCCGTGCTGTTCCCCGACCAGATCGCGTGTGCGGAGAACATCGTCGGCGAGCGCGTCGTGCCGGATCATCCGCTCGTGCAACAGGCGATTCACGATTGTCTCTTCGACGCGATGGACATAGAGGGACTGGAGCGCCTGCTGCGCCGGATCGAAGCGGGCGACGTGCAGGTAGTTGCGCGTGACCTGGTCGAACCGTCGCCGCTCGCGCTGGAGATCCTTTCGGCACGGCCCTATGCCTACCTCGACGATGCGCCGCTGGAAGAGCGCCGGGCGCAAGCGGTGATGAGCCGGCGCTGGCTCGACGAGGCGTCTGCCGCGGACCTGGGCAAGCTGGATGCGGGGGCGATCGAGCGCGTGCGCGCGCAAGCGTGGCCCGAGGCTGGGGATGCGGACGAACTGCACGACGCATTGCTGGGTCTGGGCTTTCTGACAGCGGAAGAGATGCAGAGTCGCCAAGGATGGCCGTCGTTTGTCGAAACCCTCGCCAGCCAGCGTCGCACCACACGTGCCGCGCTCAACTCGGGTCACGACATCTGGATCGCCGCGGAAAGGCTGCCGCAGTTCCGGAGCGTTTACCCGGACGCGCAGCACGCACCCGCGATCGCCGCGCCGGCGGAATTCGCTGCACGCGTCTGGTCGCGCGAGGACGCGCTGGTGGAGATCGTGCGCAGCCGGCTCGAAGGTCTGGGGCCGGTCACTGCCGATTCCATCGCGCAATCGATGCTGCTCCCCGTGACGGACATCGAGCTCGCGCTCGCGAAGCTGGTGGCCGAAGGCGTCGTGATGCAGGGATCCTTCACACCCGACGCGACGCTGCTGGAATGGTGCGACCGCGCGCTGCTGGCGCGCATCCACCGCTACACGGTGCAACGGCTGCGGCAGGAGATCGAGCCGGTAACGAGCCAGGATTTCATGCGCTTCCTGTTTCGCTGGCAGCACGTGAGCATGGATGAGCGGCGTCAGGGACCGGACGCGCTGGCGGCGGTGATCGGCCAGCTGCAAGGATTCGAAGCGCCTGCCGCCGCGTGGGAATCGGAAATCCTGCCGGCTCGCCTCGACGACTACGACTTCACCTGGCTGGATGACCTGTGCCTGTCCGGGCGCGCGGTGTGGACGCGGCTGACCCCTGCCGCCGCTGCGAGCGCGACCCATCCCGGCCCGATACGCACGACGCCGGTGACGCTCATGCCTCGGGCGAGCGCACCGCTATGGACTCGCGCCGTGCCGGTGCCGTCGGCGCTGCCGGAGCTGAGCTCACGCGCGCAGGCCGTGGCGGATCATCTGCGCACGGAGGGCGCGTCTTTCTTCGACGAGATCGTGGCAGGGACCGGGCAGTTGCGCACGCACGTCGAAGATGCCCTGGCCGAACTGGTGGTGCTCGGCCTCGTCAGCGCGGACAGCTTTGCCGGCCTGCGCGCCCTGCTCACGCCATCGGACAAGCGCAAGCCCTTCGGCGGAGGGAAACGACATCGCCGCCGCGCCGTCTTCGGCATCGAGGATGCGGGACGCTGGGCGCTCATCAAGCGCGCGGTTCGGGACGGATCGGACGGCAGCGCGACACTGCCGCGCAGTCACGCCGAGCCGCGTCAGGAAACGGTCGAGCACATCGTCCATACGCTGCTGCGCCGTTACGGCGTCGTGTTCTGGCGCCTGCTGCAGCGAGAAGCAGCGTGGCTGCCGCCGTGGCGGGAGATGCTGCGCGTTCTACGCCGTCTGGAAGCGCGCGGCGAGATTCGCGGCGGCCGCTTCGTGGCGGGTGTGTCGGGGGAGCAGTTCGCGTTGTCCGAGGCCGTCGGCTCGCTGCGGGAGGTGAGGCGAGCGCCATTATCGGGCAGTCTGGTCGCGGTCAGCGGTGCCGATCCGCTGAATCTCGTCGGGGTCGTCGTGCCGGGAAACAAGGTCCCGGCGCTCACGAACAATCGCGTGCTCTATCGCGATGGCGCGGCGGTCGCGTCGCTCGTCGGCGGCGAGATTCAGTGGATCGAGCAGATCGAACCCGGTGCGGCGCGGGCGGTGGCGGAGAACGCGCTCATCAGGCGGCCGATCGGGTCGGCGCTGCTGGCGTACTTGCGATAGTGCGGGATACTGCCCGGCGTGCCGATCAGGTTACGCGGCTTCCACTTCCACCAGCTCGCCCGCCGATATTGGAGCGGGAATCGGAAGCCCGTCCTCCTTGAGGCCCTCGATGTGGAACTCAATGGCCTCACGGATGAGCACAAGAACCTCCTCTCTCGTTTCGCCAACGGCGATGCAACCAGGAAGGTCTGGAACGTGAGCTCCGAACGACATCGGGCCCTTCTCAACAACGACGAGGTATCGCATGGACACTTCACAGCGCGATTTCTTTCGTCTTGTAGTCCTGTGGCACTTCGTCCGGCGCCATCAAGCGGAACGCGTCCTTAAGGTTCTCTTCGAGCTCCTCGAGCGTTTCGCCCTGGGTCATAATTTCCGGGTGTTCGAGCAGCTTTCCGAGCCAGAACTGCTCGCCCTTCCAGTAGACCATGGTTAGCTGACCCATCTGACCCATAAGAACCTCTTCGGTTGAAATCTCGAAGGTAGTCTATTCGACTGCAGGCTAGCAGGACGGGGCGAAACGCGCTTTCCACTGCGTGACTAGCTGCGCCCTTCGGTATCGCGAGCGGCATCCAAGGCGATGCCGACAAAAACGAGTGCGACGATAACGAGCAATGCTGCGACAACAATCTCCATGGCTACAGCCCCCTTAACGATCGTATGTGGCGGTCAATCCGCCGATGGAGCAGGAAAATGCCGGCGGTGAAGGCTACCACGGCGAGCACAGCGGCCCAGAGCAGAAAAGGGGTCCCGGTACCGACGTTGGAGATGAGCCACCCGAAGGTGCTGATATCCGTTACCACGAGGATCCCCAGCCAGACTTTCAGATAGGCGATTTTCTCTTTTGCAACGTCCAGTTCCGACAAAAGCTCCTCCGACAGTCGCTCTAGCGATAAGGATACGACGTTCCGATGGCGCGCAGAGGCAAATTCCCTAAGCCGGCGTAGCCGGAACCAAACAAGATAAAGTAGTGGGGACCCATCCAGGCAAGCGGAGGCGACGATGATGCAGTTGCTGACGGAGCGATATCGCAGCCGGTTGTATGGGGTGTTGTCGTGCTACGACCGGATC
>JAEUMX010000041.1 GCA_016791285.1 Burkholderiales bacterium | reverse complement strand
CAGAACCCGACATGTCCGCCCTGCGTCGGATACTCGAGGGTGACGTGTCCCGACACCTCGGACGCGCCGGGCAGCGCGCGCTCCGGCAGAAACGGGTCGTTGCGGGCGTTCAGGACCAGGGTCGGAACGGCGATCCGCGCGAGCCACGGTTTGCTGCTCGCACGCGTCCAGTAGTCGTCCGTGTCGCGGAAGCCATGCACGGGCGCCGTGAAGACATTGTCGAACTCGCGCAGCGTGCGCGCCTGCAGGAGGCGGTTGCGATCGCAGAGCCCGGGATGACGTGCGAGCAACTCGACCACCTTCGGCTTGAGCGTGCCGAGAAACACGCGGGTGTAGAGCCGGTTGACTCCGTGCTCCAGAGCTTCGCCGGACGCCATGAGATCGAGCGGAGCGGAGACTGCCGCCCCCCGTGCCACCAGCCCGCTCGCCGCGCCGCCTTCTTCGCCGAGCCACTTGAGCAACACGTTACCGCCGAGGGATACGCCGACGGCGTAGACGGGTAGGTCGGGAAACCGCGCCTTGAACCTTGGCAGGGCCCAGTCCATCTCGGCGGTGTCCCCCGAGTGGTAGGCCCGGGGCAGGAGATTCGGCGCGCCCCCGCAGCCGCGGTAGTGGTAGACCGCGCCATGCCATTTCCGCGCGGCAATCGCGCGCATCAAGGCGCGGGCGTAGTGGCTGCCGGAGCTGCCCTCCAGACCGTGAAACATGACGACAAGGGGCGTACCGGGGCGACCGTCGATCCAGTCGAGCTCGACGAAGTCCCCGTCCGGCGTATCCCAGCGCTCGCGCCGGTAGGCGGGCGCGGGTTGCGGCAACAATGCCGGGTATACGGTCTGGAGGTGCCCACCGGGCAGCCACCGCGGGGCAAGGTAGGGCGCAGCCGCAGCCGCAGCGGCCGCTGCCAGGCTTTCGTCAGGCGCGCGCTGCATCCCGGGCCGGCCCCTCAATGCAGGACGGTCGGCGCGGGTTGCTCGGGGCGTGCGACCTCGCGCAGGGCCGGTGACGCGTGGTGCACCAGCATCCGCCAGCCGCGCTCGGTCTGGATGTATACGTTGGTGGCGACGATCGGGTTGACGGGACGCGACTGCCCCGTGACGACGATGTTTTCGTGCAAGCTGTGGACGGCGCAGCGCATCCCGGGCAGGTAATGCTGGTCCGTGAGCTGGAAGCGCATGGGCGGACCGCCGGCAAAGATCTCGCGCCACGAATCGCGTACCTCGTCGTAGCCCTTGAGCCGCGGGCCGCCGGGATGGACGCAGACGATGTCTTCGTCCTCCGCCCAGACGTTCATCATGGCGTCCAGATCGGCAGCCTCCAGAGCCTCGTAGAATGCCGCCTCGGCATCCTCGGGCGTGGCGAAAATGGTGACGGTCATGGCTTCTCGGTGGTTGCGATCTCGGCGCGGAGCCGCACGGGGGTCAGATCCATCATGCATTTGAAGTGCTGCAGCGGGCACTCGCGCTTGAAGCAGGGGCTGCAGGGCAGATCGAGCCGGATCACGCGCGCGCGCACCGAGAGCGGCGGCGTGAAGCGCGGGCTGCTCGAGCCGAAGATCGCGATCATCGGCCGGTCGAGCGCCGCGGCCACGTGCATGAGCCCCGAGTCGTTCGAGACCACCAGGTCGGCGCACGACATCAAGTCGACGGCTTCGTCGAGCTTCGACTTCCCGCACAGGTTGAGGCACGCCCCGTTCGACTGTTGCACGATCTCCTCGCCGATCGCGGCATCCTTGGGCGAGCCCAGCAGCCACACCTGCCGCCCTTCGTGCGCCAGCGCCCTGGCGAGCTCGGCGTAGTAGGCCGCCGGCCAGCGCTTGGCGGTGCCGTACTCGGCACCGGGACAGAACGCCACGACGCGTCGGTCGCAGCGCAGCTCGAGTCGCTGCAGGGTGGCGTCCCGCGCGTTCGTATCGACCACCAGGCGAGGCGGCGGCACCGGCCGGGCGAGGGGTTTGGCGGGAGGTTCCGCGAGCGCGGCGAAGCGCTCGACCATGAGCGGCAGCATCTTCTCGTCGAGCCGTCGCCGATCGTTGAGAAGACCGAAGCGGGCTTCCCCGATGTAACCGGTGCGCAGGGGAATACCCGCGAAGAAGGGGATCAGCGCCGACTTGAACGAGTTCGGCAGGACGATCGCGTGATCGTAGCGGCCCGCGAGCGCCTTCGCGAAGCGGCGTCGCTCCGCTACGGCGAGCGTTCCGTGCTCGAACGGGTTTTCCACCGTGGCGTCGACCTCCGGCATCCGTTGCAGCACCGGCAGGACCCAGGGCGGCGCCAGCGCGGTGATGGTGACGCCGGGGTAACGCTCCTTCAGGCGGGCAAACAGGGGTTGCGCCAGGACGGCGTCTCCCACCCACGCGGGGGCGACGATCAGGATGCGGGCGGACACGACTGGAAGATGGCGCGGCGCCGCCGCGGCGGCTCAGCAGGGACCGGCCGCGACAAAGGCAGGCAGGTCGGCGAGGCTCGTTCCCTCGGCCTCAGGCGCGATGCCCAGTTCCTCCTGCGGCAGCCCCGCGCGGTTGACCCAGAACGTGCGGAAACCGAACCACGCACCAGCGGACACGTCCCAGCCGTTCGAAGACACGAACACGATCTCGCGCGGGCTGAGATTGAACGCGTGCGTGGCGAGGCGATAGGCGCGAAAATCGGTCTTGTAGGTCTTGACCGCGTCGACCGACAGCACATGATGGAACAGTCCGTCGAAGCCCGCATGGCGGGTGAGGGCGGCGAGCATTGCCGGGCTACCGTTGGAGAGGATCGCGAGCCCGTGGCCGGATACCCTGAGCCGGCGCAGGACATCGCCCACCTCAGGAAATGCCGAGAGGCGCAGATACTGATCCAACAACTCGCCGCGCGCCGCGTCGGAGAGCACGAGCCCGAGGCGCTTTGCGGCGTAGCGCAGCGCGTCTTCCGTGACCCGTGCGAAATCCACGTAGCGCTCCGACAGCGCACGCAGCCAGGTGTATTCGAGCTGCTTCGCCCGCCAGAGCTGCGAGAGCGCATCACCCTGATCCGGGAACAGCGCATCCGCGCGGCTGCGCACGGAGTGCACGTCGTAGAGCGTGCCATAGGCGTCGAACGCGATGGCGCGGGTTGCCAAAGCTTCGCTCATGGGCTGGACTTCGCTGGACGCGGCGCGCAAGGGCACCGCCAGGCCGTCTTGGCGTCAGTGATGGCCGGCCACGGCGCCGCCCTGCAGTCGATAGCGGGTGCCACAGTACGGACACAGCGCCTCCCCGGTGTCGGCGATGTCGAGAAACACGCGTGGATGGGCGTTCCACAGCATCATCCACGGCATCGGACAATGCAGCGGCAGATCGTCCGCGGTCACCTCGACCTCGCGGCTTGCGTTAACCGACTTTTCGTTCTGCATGGGAAACCTCTTGCACCGGTGAGAGCCAGCTCAGGTGATTTTTGGCGCGGCCGTGCACGCAATCGAAGAACAGGGCCTGCAGCCGGGTTGTGATGGGGCCGCGCTCACCCGCGCCGATGACGCGGTTGTCGAGCTCGCGAATGGGGGTCACCTCCGCCGCGGTGCCGGTAAAGAACGCCTCGTCGGCGCAATACACCTCGTCGCGCGTGATGCGCTTCTCGATCACGGGCACGCCGATCTCGGCCGCCAGCGTCAGGATGGTGTCGCGCGTAATCCCCTCCAGCGCCGAGGTGAGGTCGGGCGTGTAGATCCGATCATTGCGGACGATGAAGACGTTCTCGCCCGAACCCTCGGCCACGAAGCCGTCCACGTCGAGGAGCAGCGCCTCGTCGTAGCCGTCGTGCACCGCTTCCTGATGCGACAGGATGGAGTTGCTATAGCTGCCCACCGCCTTCGCCTTGCACATGGTGATGTTGACGTGATGGCGCGTGAAGGACGAGGTCTTGACCCGGATTCCCTTCTCCAGACCCTCCTTGCCGAGATAGGCGCCCCACGGCCAGGCCGCAATAGCCACGTGCGTCGACAGCGTCCGCGCCGAGATGCCGAGGGCCTCCGAGCCGTAGAACGCGATCGGGCGGATGTAGCAGCTCTCGAGCTTGTTCTCCCGCACGACCGCCCGCTGCGCCTCCAGGAGGGTCGCCGTATCCCACGGCATCTTCATGCCGAAGATGTGGGCGGACCGGAAGAGGCGCTCGGTGTGCTCCCGCAGACGGAAGATGGCCGTGCCGATCTCGGTGTGATACGCGCGCACGCCCTCGAAGACCCCCATTCCATAGTGCAGGGTATGCGTGAGGACGTGGGTCGTGGCGTCTCGCCACGGCACCATGTGGCCGTCATACCAGATGAGGCCGTCGCGGTCAGCCATCGACATCGAATATCTCCAGGCGGCAGTAAGGTTTTGCCGAGCCCGAATTCTAGCGGCTTTGGGGGCAACGCTCCAGGGACTACGCCGCGGCGGGCTCGGGGCGCAGTGCCGCCAGATCCTGCTCGTTGAGCGTTTCCTTGCGCAGCAGCGCCTCGGCGCCGCGCTCGAGCAGGGGACGGCGCTCGGCCAGGAGATCTACGGTGCGATCAAACGCGGCGTCCACGATCTTGCGGACCGCGCAATCGATCTCGCGCGCCGTCTCTTCGCTGTAGCCGCGCTCGGCCGGCATGGGACCCGCGGGGCCGAGGAACGACTGACGCTCCGCTTCGTAGGACACATGCCCGAGCTTGGTATCCATGCCATAGCGCATCACCATGCTGCGGGCGATGTTGGTGACCTTCGAGAGGTCGTCGGCGGCGCCCGTGGACAGATGCCCGAACACGATGTGCTCGGCGGCGCGGCCACCGAGCAGCACCGCCATCTTGTTCTCCAGCTCCTCGCGTGTCATGAGGAAGCGGTCCTCGGTCGGGCGCTGGATGGTATAGCCCAACGCCCCGACCCCGCGCGGGATGATCGACACCTTGTGCACCGGATCCGATCCGGGCAGCGCCATCGCGACGAGCGCGTGTCCCATCTCGTGGTAGGCCACGACGCGCCGCTCCTCTGCATTGAGCACGCGATTCTTTTTCTCCAGACCGGCGACGATGCGCTCGACCGCCTGGGTGAAGTCATCGAGCGTGATCGAGTCGCCGCCGCGGCGCGTGGCGAGCAGCGCCGCTTCGTTCACGAGATTGGCGAGATCGGCCCCCGAGAAGCCCGGCGTGAGAGCCGCCACTTTCTCGATCGCGACATCGGAGGCGAGCCGCACCTTCTTGATGTGCACGTCCAGGATCTCGATGCGACCCTTCTTGTCGGGCCGGTCGACCAGCACCTGGCGGTCGAATCGCCCGGCGCGCAGCAGTGCCGGGTCGAGGATTTCCGGCCGATTGGTGGCGGCGAGGAGAACGAGCCCCTGGGACGGGTCGAAGCCGTCCATCTCGACCAGGAGCTGGTTCAGAGTCTGTTCCTTCTCGTCGTGACCTCCCCCCGGAAAGGCGCTGCGCGCCCGGCCCAGCGCGTCCAGTTCGTCGATGAAGATGATGGCGGGCGCCTTGGCGCGCGCCTGCTCGAAGAGGTCCCTGACGCGCGCCGCGCCGACTCCCACGAACATCTCGACGAACTCCGAGCCGCTGATGGAGAAGAACGGGACCGCGGCTTCGCCAGCTACCGCGCGTGCCAGCAGCGTCTTGCCGGTGCCGGGCGGACCCACGAGCAGGATGCCTTTCGGGCTGCGTGCGCCGAGGCGTCCGTAGCCCTGCGGGTTCTTGAGGAA
>JAEUMX010000022.1 GCA_016791285.1 Burkholderiales bacterium | reverse complement strand
TTCCAGGTCGGGAAAGGCATGGGAATCGGTCTCCAGGGGACATTGCGAGCGCGGATTCTACGCTGCCCGGTACGCGCTTCAGGGATTTTTCGTGGCATCGCGGCATGCTTGCATGGCCGATTCCGCCGCCCGCCCGGGGCGACATATAATCTTGCGCCAGTCTTTGCTCGGTGCACCGTGAAAATCCTCGCCCTCGACACTTCCACCGAGTATTGCTCGGTTGCGCTGCTCGACGACGATCGCGTCTTGTCTGCAGAGGAGCAAGCGGGTCAGAGACACTCGGAGCTTCTGCTGCCCATGGTCGACCGGCTGCTCCGCGATGCCGGCCTTCGACTCGACCACCTCGATGGCATCGCCTTCGGCGCCGGCCCCGGTTCCTTCACTGGACTGCGCATCGCGTGCGCGGTGGCGCAGGGGCTCGCCTACGGCGCCGGCAAGAAGGTGGTGCCGGTCTCGACCCTGCTCGCGCTGGCCGAGGGGAGCGGGGCGACCCGCGTGGTCGCTGCACTCGATGCACGCATGAACGAGGTATACGTCGCGGCCTACGTGCGCGATGGCGAGCGGTGGCGCACGGCGATCGCGCCCTGCCTGCAATCGCCGACCGCGGTGCCGGCGCTGCCGGGCGACGGGTGGACGGCGGCTGGCAGCGGCTTCGCGGTGCGCGACGGTGCCCTGGCGAGCGCCTGCACCGGGAAACTCGCGCGGGTCGATGCCCTGCGGCATCCACACGCGGCGGACATCGCCCGCCTCGCAGCGCCTGCCTTCGCGGCCGGGCTGGGTGTGGCGCCGGAGGAGGCCGCACCGTTCTACGTTCGGGACAAGGTCGCGCTCAAGGTGTCGGAACGGTGAGCGCGCAGCTCGACGACGCGACATGGTTTCGGCCGATGCGGCTCGCCGATCTCGATCGGGTGGTCGCGATCGAGGAGCACCTCTACACGCATCCCTGGACGCGGGGCAATTTCTCCGATTCGCTGCACGCCGGCTATCGCTGCCGGACGCTCGAGCGCTTCGGCGTGGTGGTCGGCTACGGCGTGCTCATGACGGGGCCGGACGAGGCGCACCTGCTCAACTTGAGCATCGCCGTCGAAGTGCAGCGCCGAGGCTATGGCAGGATGCTGCTCGTGCACTTCATGGAACTCGCGCGGGAGGCCGGTGCCCGGTCCATCTATCTCGAGGTGCGGCCGTCCAATCTTGTAGCCCGCGATCTTTATCGGCGCGACGGGTTTCGCGAGATCGGCATCCGCCGCGGCTATTATCCGGCCCTGACCGGGCGCGAGGACGCAATCGTCATGGAGCACAAACTGTGAGCTCGCGGCGCGATCTCATCCTGGAGGAGATGGGCTTGACGCCGATCTGGCGCCTGCGCAGCGGGGCAGGCCGGCCGACCGGCGCAGCCGAGCCTGCCGATCCTCGGCCGGCTTCCCCATCCGCGTCCACATCGGTCGCGGCACCGGAGCGTCGGACGCGCATCCTGAGCCTGGACTGGCACGCGCTCAAGGCGCAGGTCGCGGGCTGCACCGCGTGCCCCCTGCATGCGCAGCGCACCCAGACCGTCTTCGGGGTGGGCGACGAGACGGCGGACTGGCTCTTCGTCGGCGAAGGGCCGGGCGCGGAGGAAGACGCGCGCGGCGAGCCGTTCGTGGGACAGGCGGGCAAGCTGCTCGACAATATGCTGGCCGCCATCGGTTTGCAGCGCGGCCGCAACGTCTACATCGCCAACGTGGTGAAGTGCCGGCCGCCCGGCAACCGCAATCCCGAGCCGCCCGAGGCCGCGGCATGCGAGCCGCATCTCACGCGCCAGATCGCCCTCATCCGGCCGAAGCTCGTGATCGCGCTCGGCCGCGTGGCGGCGGTCAACCTGCTCGCCCGTGATGCCACCATCGCGAGCCTGCGCGGTCGCTTGCACGATTACCAGGGAATTCCCCTGCTGGTGACCTATCATCCGGCCTATCTCCTGCGCAACCTGCCGGACAAGGCCAAGGCCTGGCAGGATCTGTGTTTCGCGCGCACCGCGATGGCGCGCCTGCAAACGGAAGGGTGACGGATGTCCAATTCGGTCTCGGTCTCGATCGTCACCAACTCGCTGATCGCCGCGTCCAAGTTCTTCGGCTACACGGTGACGGGTTCGCCGACGCTCTTCGCCGAGACCATCCACTCGCTCGCGGATGTCGGCAATCAGGTGTTGCTGAAAGTGGGCGAGATCCGCGCGAGGACGAAGGCCGATCCCGATCAGCACCCGTTCGGCATGGGTCAGGAGCGCTTCTACTGGGCGCTCGTGTCCGCGGTGTCGGTCTTCTTTCTCGGCTGCGGCGTGACGCTCTACCACGGCATCACGTCGCTCTTCCATCTGGAAGAAGTGCAACCGTTCACGCCGCTCGTCATCGGACTGCTGCTCTTCGCGCTCGCGCTCGAGCTCTTCACCTGCATCACGGCGCTGCGCGAGATCGGCGGCTGGAAGGGTCTGCGCGAGAACCGCTCGAACACCACCGTGCTCGCGGTGCTGGCCGAGGACGGCATCGCGCTGCTCGGCATTCTGCTGACGCTCTTCGTCGCTTTCAGCTCGTGGTACTTCGGGCCCAACGCGGCGCTCGACGCAAGCGTGTCGATCGTGGTCGGCATCATGCTGGGCGCGATGGCGATCTGGCTCGCGAACCTGAACCGGCGTCTGCTCATCGATGTCGGCGACATCGAGTTCAACGGCCAGCTCGAAACGTGGCTCGCGAGCTCGGGCGTTGCCGCGGAGATCCAGACCGTGACGCTCGACGTCGACCGTTACGTCGTCTTCGTGCGCCTCCAGGGCCGGATGCCCGAGCGGGCGGCGGAGCGCGCCCCGGAGCTTGCCGAGCGCCTGAAGGCGCACGCCCGCGAGGCATTCGGCAAGACCGTCGCGTTCGTATTCTGGAAGTTTCCCGCAGCAGCGCCGCGATCCATATGATTCTGCGCGACAATGCCGCTACAATGCGCTCCCCGACACGCTGTTCCCAAGGAGGCCACCTATGATGAGAAAGCTTTGGCTCGTTGCCGCGCTTGCGTTTGCCACGCTGTTGCCAGGCTGCGGCTATAACACGATCCAGACCTCCGACGAGCAGGTCAAGGCGGCGTGGGGGGAGGTCCTCAACCAGTACCAGCGACGCGCCGACCTGATTCCGAATCTCGTCAACACGGTGAAGGGGTTCGCCCAGCAGGAGCAGGAAGTGCTGACGAAGGTGGTCGAGGCACGCGCCAGGGCGACGAGCATCCAGGCCACTCCCGAGCTCGTGAACAATCCGGAAGCCTTCGCGAAGTTTCAGGCCGCGCAGGGGGAGTTGACCGGAGCGCTGTCACGCCTCATGGTGGTGGTGGAAAACTATCCGCAGCTCAAGTCGGACCAGAACTTCCGCGATCTGCAGGCGCAGCTCGAAGGCACGGAGAACCGCATCACGGTCGCGCGGAACCGCTTCATCCAGTCCGTGCAGCAATACAACAACACGGTGCGTCAGTTCCCGTCCAATCTCACGGCGATGCTGTTCGGCTACAAAGTCAAGCCGACCTTTGCGGTGGAAAACGAAGCCGCCATCGCCGCACCGCCCAAGGTCGATTTCGGCAAGACGCCGCCCGCGCCACCCGCCGTGCCCGCGCCGGCGAGCAAATAAGCGAGCGCATGTCGCGCTTTCTCGCCAGCCTGCTGCTGGCGGTCGCACTCCTCGGTGCGGCGTGCGCCCGCGCCGAGGTTGCCGTGCCGCCGCTGCAGACGCGCGTCACCGATCTCACCGGGACGCTGACTGCGCCGCAGCGGCAGGCGCTGGAGGACAAGCTCGCGGCGCTCGAGTCGGCAAAGGGCAGTCAGATCGCGGTGCTGATCGTGCCGACCACCGAGCCGGAATCCATCGAACAGTACGCGCTGCGAGTGGCGGAGCGGTGGAAACTGGGGCGCAAAGGGGTCGACGATGGCGCGCTCCTGCTCGTTGCGAAAAATGACCGCAGGCTGCGCATCGAAGTGGGCTACGGGCTCGAGGGCGTGATTCCCGACGCGGGCGCCAAGCGCATCGTGTCCGACATCATTACGCCGTACTTCCGCCAGGGAAATTTCTACGGCGGCATCGACGCCGGCGTCGACCGCATGATCCGCGTGATCGAGGGTGAACCATTGCCGCCGCCGCAACCGCGCGGCGCGAGTGGCGACCACGGGTTGGATCTGGGTGCCCTGCTGGCCATCGTGGTGGTCGGTCTCGTGGTGAGCAGCATCCTGTCGGCGGTGATCGGGCGATTCCTGGGCGGTGCGCTGGGCGCCGGCGGTACCGGAGTGATGTCATTCGTGTCCTTTGCCTCGCTGCCGATCGCCCTTTTCGCGGCGCTTGCCGTGCTCCTGTTGGGCGCGATGCTCACGGGCGGTTCGGGCTACCGCGCCACGCGTGGCCGCCATCCGGGCGGGTGGGGCGGCGGTTTCCCGACTGGAGGGGGTTGGTCGGGCGGCAGAGGCGGTGGCTGGTCGGGCGGCGGCTGGTCGGGCGGCGGGGGTGGCGGCTTCGGCGGCGGTGGTGCGTCAGGGAACTGGTGACATGGACCTCGGCCGGTTCTATCGCCACGCGGTAAATGGTCTTTGGAGCATCCGCCGCGCCTTTCCCGCCGACGCGATGGTGGCGATCGAACGCGAGATCCGCGCGACCGAAGCGACGCATCGGGGCGAGATTGTCTTTGCCGTGCAGGGGTCGCTCGACTTCCAGCGCCTCTGGCAGGGCACGAGCGCCCGCGAGCGGGCGCTCGAGGTCTTCTCCGACCTGCGGATCTGGGATACCGAACACAGCAACGGTGTCCTCATCTACCTGCTGCTCGCCGATCGCGACGTGGAGATCGTCGCCGATCGGGGTATCCACCGTTGCTGCGGGGCAGAAGTCTGGGAGGACATCTGCGGCAGGATGGAAGCAGAGTTTCGCGCCGGACGTTTCGAGGCGGGCGTGATGCTTGGGGTGCGCACCGTCGGCGAGCACCTTGCGCGTCACTATCCCGGCGACGGCACCAATCCGAACGAACTCGGGGACAAGCCGGTCGTCATTCACCGCTGACCGTCCAGGATCTCTACTTTCCCGGGGCGGGCACCTTGGATACCATTGGCGGTCCGTTAATCCCGCTCACCGGGCAACGCCCTCCAGGTATTGTTGACCTGTGCACCCACGCAGCTTCGTCTAACACCCCTGCGGTGGCTTCAGCAGGCTTTTCCCGCCTTGCCCCGTTCCGAATCATCGAGGAGAACCCCTGATGCAGCAAGAGCGATACTCGCTATCGGTGTTGAGCGTCCTCGAGGCCGAGAGCATCCACATCCTGCGTGAAGTCGCCGCCGAATGCGAGCGGCCGGTCATGATGTATTCCGTCGGCAAGGACTCGTCCACCATGGTCCGCCTCGCGCAGAAGGCGTTCCACCCGGGCAAGATCCCGTTTCCGCTGCTGCACATCGACACGGCTTACAAGTTCCCGGAGATGTACGAGTTCCGCGATCGCTATTGCAGCGAGATCGGCGTCGATCTGCGCGTCCATCGCAACGAGGAGGCGCTTGCCGGCGACGCCAATCCCTGGGATCTCGGCACCGTGAAATGCTGTTCACTGCTCAAGACCCAGGGCCTCCTCGGCGGGCTGCGTCACGGCGAGTACGACGCGGTGATCGGCGGTGCGCGGCGCGAGGAGGAGCGCTCGCGTGCCAAGGAGCGCATCTATTCCTTCCGCGATGCCCATGGCCAGTGGGATCCCAAGAATCAGCGTCCCGAGCTGTGGAATCTGTACAACGGCAAGGTGAGTCCGGGCGAGAGCATCCGGGTGTTCCCGCTCTCGAACTGGACCGAGCTCGATATCTGGCGCTACATCGAGGTCGAAGACATTCCCGTGGTGCCGCTCTACTTCGCGCAGGAACGCGCAGTGGTCGTGCGCGGCAACCAGTTGATCCCGGTGGGCGAGAAGACGCGACTGCTGGCGGGTGAGGCGGCGCAACGCGTGATGTGCCGATATCGCACGCTCGGCTGCTACCCCTGCACCGGCGCCGTGCGCTCGACCGCGCGCACGGTGCGCGAGATCATCGAGGAACTGCAACTCGCGAAGCATTCGGAGCGCATCACGCGCATCATCGATCACGACCAGGACGGCTCGATGGAACAAAAGAAGCGCGAGGGATACTTCTGACATGAACACCGAAACGATGCTCCTGCACCGCACCGGCGAGCCGGACCTGCTGCGCTTTGCCACCGCAGGCAGCGTGGATGATGGAAAGTCGACCCTCATCGGACGCCTGCTGCACGACGCGAACGCGCTCTACGAAGATCACATCGACGCGCTGAAGAAGAAGGCGGGGCGCGAGAGCGGCGGATTCGACTTCTCGCTCATCACCGACGGACTCAAGGCCGAGCGCGAACAAGGCATCACCATCGACGTCGCATACCGCTATTTCTCCACCCCGAAGCGCCGGTTCATCATTGCCGACACGCCCGGGCACGAGCAATACACGCGCAACATGGCGACCGGCGCTTCGACCGCGGACGTGGCGGTGGTGCTGATCGACGCGCGCCTCGGGGTCCTCACTCAGTCCAAGCGCCACGGATTCATCGCGTCGCTTCTGGGGGTGCCGCATCTCGTGGTCGCCGTCAACAAGATGGACATGGTCGACTACGAACAGGAGGTCTTCGAGCGCATCCGCGAGGATTACCTCGAATTCACCGCGCGTCTCGGTCTCGCGGATGTCACTTTCGTTCCGATCAGCGCCCTGATGGGCGACAACGTCGTGAGCCGCAGCGAGAACATGACGTGGTTTCAGGGCGTGCCGCTGCTCAACTATCTCGAGCATGTTTCCATTGCCGGCGACCGCAACCTGATCGATTTCCGCTTTCCGGTGCAGCGCGTGGTGCGCCCGAACCAGAATTTCCGTGGCTACAGCGGCCAGATCGCCTCTGGCGTGGTGCGCCCCGGCGACGAAGTCGTGGCCACCGCTTCCGGACAGCGCTCGCGCGTCACGCGCATCGTGACCTACAACGGCGATCTCGACTACGCGTTCGCGCCGCTGTCCGTCACATTGTGCCTGGCCGACGAGATCGACGTGAGCCGCGGCGACATGCTGGCCCACCCCAACAACGTCCCGCGGGTCGAGCGCGCGGTCGACGCCATGCTCATCTGGCTCGCCGACACACCGCTGGAGGTAGGGCGAAGCTACCTGGTCAAGCACACCACCAACGTCGTGAAGGCGAGCTGCGCGCAGCTCCTCTACCGGGTCGACCCCAACACGCTGCATCGGGAAGACGCCACGCAGCTTCGCATGAACGACATCGGGCGGGCGCGGCTCACGCTCTTTCGCCCGCTGCATCTCGATCAGTACGAGCGCAATCGGGCGACCGGCAGCTTCGTCCTGATCGATCCGCTCACCAACCTGACCGTGGGCGCCGGCATGGTGAGCGAGCGGCTGCGCGCTGCCGAGGTGCATGCGGAAGCGCCACCGCAGCCGGTGAGCAGCGAAATAACCTGGCATCGCGGCCGCGTCGAGCCTGCGGAGCGCGCGCAGCTCCTGCGTCAGCGGCCGGCCACGATCTGGCTCACCGGACTTTCCGCCTCCGGTAAATCGACGATCGCCTTCGAGCTCGAACGACGGCTGATTGCGTCCGGTCATGCCTGCTTCGTGCTCGATGGCGACAACATCCGCCACGGGTTGAGCCGCGATCTCGGCTTCACGCCGCAGGACCGCACCGAGAACATCCGCCGTATCGCGCAGGTGGCGCATCTCCTGAACGAGGCGGGTCTCATCGTGATCACGGCATTCATCTCGCCTTACGCGGAGGATCGCGAACTGGCGCGGCAGGTGATCGGCTCCGATCGATTCCTCGAGACCTATCTCTCGGCGGACCTCTCGACCTGCGAGCAGAGAGACCCGAAGGGTCTGTACGCCAAGGCGAGGAACGGCAGAATTTCCGACTTCACCGGCGTGACGGCGCCCTATGAGCCGCCGCAGCATCCTGCGCTGGCGCTCGACACGGCGTCGCAGAGCGCCGACGAGTGCGTGCGGACCATCCTCGATGCTCTCTCGGACCGTCTCGACGATGTTTGACGTCGCGACGACCCTGTCGGGATTCGCGGTCGGCATCATCGTCGGGTTGACCGGTATCGGCGGGGGTGCGCTGATGACACCGGTGCTGGTGCTGATCTTCGGCGTCGCGCCACATACCGCGGTCGGCACCGATCTCCTGTTCGCCTGCATCACGAAGGTCTTTGGCGTGGTGGTGCATGGCCGCAGGGGCACCGTGGACTGGCAGGTCGTCCGCCGATTGGCGTCGGGCAGCCTGCCGGCAGCGCTTGCCATCGTCGTCATGCTCGCCTATTACGGTGCCTCGGAAGCGCGCAACGATGTGATTCTGACCGGCGTCGGCATCGCCCTCATGCTTACCGCCGCGGGCCTCATGTTCCGCCGGCGCCTGCAGGAAGTGGGGAAGTCGCTCCGCTCACGGGCGCCGAGCAAGTTCAAGCGCGCGCAGCCGTCGCTGACTGTCCTGGCCGGGGCGATCGTCGGCGCCCTGGTGGCGCTGACATCGGTCGGCGCCGGCGCGCTGGGCACGGTCGCGCTGGTGTATCTCTATCCCTTCCGGTTGACGGCGGCGAAGCTCGTCGGCACCGATCTCGCCCACGCCATTCCGCTCGCGCTCGTGGCCGGAGCGGGACATCTCGTGCTGGGCAATACGGATTTTGCGCTGCTGGGGAATCTTCTCGTGGGCTCGATCCCCGGCATCGTCCTCGGGTCGACGTTGAGCACGCGCGCACCCGAGGCGCTGATCCGCAATGCGATGGCGGCCGTGATGCTGGTGGTCGCCGGCAAGTTGCTGCTGCGCTAGCCCGACTTAGCGGATTCGCCTCGGATTTAGATCGTTTCTCAGCCGTTGCGCGGTGTAACCGATTGGTTTTTCAGAGTGCGGGATTGGCAAGTCGCGCGAATGTGGCTGTAGTGAAGACCTTGCCTCTAGCTAGGCTCGATGGCTGTCGCGGCGAAACCTGAGGGCTTGTCGCGCCCGAAGGGCTGCTGTTCTTCAACGCCGTGCAAACCATCACCGCCGCGAAACGGCGCCGGTGGCAGCGACGCCGGCCAGTCAATGATGTAGTGGTCACGTGCGCTCACGTAAGGATGCTCGAATGTCAATGAAGCTTCTCGCCGCAACGCTGTGCTTCGAAGGCCTCTGTGACGCCTCGGCAGCCGTCGTGCTGGACGCGCGCCACTTCGTGGTGGCTGGCGATGAGGACAACACGCTGCGCATCTACGAGCGCGGCCGACCGCAGGTGCGGGCCATCGTGCCGCTCGGCGCCTTCCTGGGGGACCGCAAGGTCGAGGCCGATCTCGAGGCGGGGACACGCATCGGCGAGCGCATCTACTGGATAGGCTCGCTCAGCCGCGACGGCAAGGGCCGTCCCGCGCCGTCGCGCGATCGGCTCTTCGCCACCGACATCGAGCGCAGCGGCACGCTACCGACGCTGCAACCGGTGAACGCAGCACCGGTCCATCTGCTCGATGCGTTGGTGAACAGCGATGCCGGCCGCGCCTGGCATCTGGCCGAAGCGGCACTCAAGGCGCCCGAGGCAGAGGGCGGCCTGAACGTCGAGGGCCTGACGCATACGGCCGACGGCGCGCTGCTGATCGGCCTGCGCAACCCGCTGCGCGAAGGCAAGGCGCTGGTCGTGCCGTTGCGCAACCCGGTTCGAGCGATCAACGGTGATGCCCCGGAGTTCGGCGACGCCATCGCGCTGGACCTTGGCGGGTGCGGGATTCGCGCGATGACACGCGTGGCCACCGGCTATCTGGTCGTCGGCGGGCCCACCGCCGATCAGGGCAGCTTTGCCCTCTTCCACTGGCAGGGTGGCGCTGACACCCCGCAGCGCCTGGAGCAACCGGAGCTGGGAACGCTGCGGCCGGAGGCGCTGTTCGCCTGGCCGGACACGCCGCAGTTCCAACTGCTCAGCGACGACGGCGGAATCAAACTGCGCGGCAAGGAGTGCAAGAAGCTGCCGTCCTCGCAGCAGGGCTTCCGGAGCCTGGTTTTCGCGCGCTGAACCGGCGCACGGTTCCCGGCACTACTGACAACTGCCTACCCGTCCGCCCAACATGCGCTCGTCCCGAGCGCTGGCGGGAATGCTCAATCGGGTGTCAAGCTCACGCCGGCGGCGTCGGCCGATGTACGCCGAAACTCGCTGGGGCCGGCCCCCATCGCCTTTCGAAAGGCGCGCGCAAAATGAGCCGGTGCCGAATAGCCCAGCGTCGTCGAGATCTGGGTCACCGACAAGTCCGTCTCGCTCAGCAACTCCACGGCGCGCTTGCCGCGCAAGACGTTGACCATCGTGCGGAAATCGGCGCCTTCCCGACCTAGTTCCCGCTGCAGCGTGCGCACGCTGGTATCCAGCGACCGCGCGGTGCTCTCGATCGACACGCTGCCGGTCAGGATCTGCGCCCAGACCTGATGCGCGACCACGCCCTTGAGTCCGGTGATGCGATGGATCGCGCTGCGCTCGCGCGCCATGTCCCCGACCGTGAGCAGCCGGCCGGTGGCTCGACGGGGGGCGGCGCGAAGATCGCCGGCGCCCAGCCACACCGCGAGCCCTGGCGCATCGAACACCACCGGACAGTCGAACGTGTCCTCGGCGAGGGTGCACCGGCGGAGCGCCGGAAGATCAACTTCGATGTACTGCGGATGCCAGGAAGAGGGCAGGTACGACTTGCAAAGGCTGATGATCACGCCGATGGTGCCCCAGGCCACATGTGGGTATCCGTCCAGCCCCCGGGCGGCACTGACGTAGCCGATGCGCGCGCGGCCGCCGATCCGGTCCAGCGACATCGAGTCGCCCCGGGCGTGGAAATCCATCGTCGTCACCGCCCGGTCAATCGCGGCGCCCAGCGTGCGTGCGCCAAGCAGGTATTCGCCCCAGGTGCCGTAGCCGGTGACCGAGAGGTGGGGCGCCAGCTTCAGGCCGAAGTGTTCTTCGCCGGCCGCACGCGCCACAACCTCGTTGAAGGTCGTCATCGTCCGTTGCGGAATGAAGCTGAAGCAGTCGCCGTATTCGATCAGCGCGAAGTCCAGCATCGCCGCCCGACGCGCCTTATCCAGCACCCGCTCGCCGAGCGCGCCACGAACGAAGTCGGGCGCACCGGCCAGCGCCGCCACCGAAATCAGCGGAGCGTCTGCCAGTGGCGTGGCGCATACGCGTGGCGCAAAGTGGTTTGTCGCGATCACGGCGGAAGCTTACCCTCCTGAGACTTCGGGAGATCGATCGAATGCGCGCCTTCACCCGGGTTCGTGCACTGGCCGCCAGCGGAGTGCTGTCGCTGCTGATCGTGCCACTGGGCGGTGGCGTCGGCAAGATCTTCCACATCGGCAAGCTTCCGGTGAACACGCAACTGAGTGCGTATTACAACGTCGTGCATCCGGACGATGGCGCCAACTGGCAGTTGCGGCTGCAGGTGCAGTTCCTGTTCCCGAAGTAGTGGCGGGGCAGCGACATGCTCGACAAACTCGATGGGAAATGGGTGCTGGTCACCGGCGCCGCTTCGGGCATCGGGCACGCCACCGCGCTGGCCTTCGCCGAGGCCGGCGCGCACCTCGTGCTGTCGGACCTGCAGACCGAGCGGCTCGCGGTGCTGCGCGCGTCGCTGGTCAAGCGCGGCACGACCTGCATCGCCGAAACCGTGGACGTGTCCCAGGACTCGGCGATGCAGGCCTTCGCCGAGCGCGTGCATTCGGAGGTGCCGGCGCTGGACGTGCTGGTCAACAACGCCGGCATCGGCTACGTCGGCCCCTTCCTCGACACGCCGCTGGACGCGTGGCGGCGCGTGCTCGACATCAACGTGATGGGCGTGGTGCGCGGCTGCAGGCACTTCCTGCCCCCCATGCAGCAGGCCGGCGGCGCGCGTCACCGCGCCCGGCATCGGCGCGGCGCAGCAGCGCAAGCTGCAGTCCTACTACGAGGCGCAGCGCGTCGGCCCCGAGGTGGTGGCCGCGGCCATCGTCGACGCGGTGCGGCGCGGCCGCAGCCTGGTGCTGGTGGGCCCGTTCGCCAAGCCGATGTACCACCTGCGCCGGCTGTCGCGCGGCCTGGCACAGCGGCTGATGCTGAATGACGCGCGCAAGGCCGGCTATTCCTGACAGGGAAGTGTCAACGGTACTTTTTTCAACGGAAAGGAAATCACGATGAATCAATCGGTCAACACGGTCACCAGCAAAGGAGGCAATTCCATGATTCCTACCAAATTGGCGGGTGTGCTGCTCGCTGCCGGGCTTGTATCCGCATCCGGATCAGCGCTCGCGCTGACCCCGGGCGAGGTGAAGAGCATCGCCATGGACGCTTATGTCTACGGCTATTCGCTGGTCACGACCGAGGTCACGCGGGTGCAGATGACCCATACGCCGGAAGTTTCGCTTGCAAAACTCAAGATGCCGATGGGCCAGTTCATCAACGTGCCGCGCTATCCGCCCGCCGGCGAGCGTCGCATCTCCGCCCCGAATGCCGACACGCTCTATTCGATCACATGGCTGGACCTTTCCGAGCCGCAGGTGTTCAGCCAGCCCGACATGGGATCGCGCTGGTTCACCTTCGAGGGCGTGGATCTGTGGATGACCGACCTGTCCGACTCGCCGAGCCGCCGCACCAATGGCGGCAAGGCCGGAAACTATCTCTTTACCGGACCCGGCTGGAACGGCACCGTACCCGCGGGCATGACCCATATCCCGATGGCCACCCGGTATATGGTGATCCTGGGCCGCATCTATGCGGACGGAACCGAGGAGGACTTCAAGATCGTCAACGGCCTACAGGCCAAGTTGAAGGTCACTCCGCTCTCGGCCTGGGGCAAGGACTATTCGCCCAAGGCGCCCGCGCTCGGCGCGCCGCCCTACTCCCTGACCGACGCGCCGCAGAAGGTCATCCTCGACATGGGGACGGCAGGCTATTTCGACACGATGGCCCGGCTGATGTGCAAGGATGCGCCGGCGGCGGCGGTCGATGCGCCGATGGTCGCGAAGATGGCGCAGATCGGCGTGAAGCCCTGCGAAAAATTCGACCTGAGCAAGCTTGATGCGGCGACGCAGGCAGCGCTCAAGGATCTTCCCGAGCAGGCCCTGGCCAAGATCGAGGCCAGCCACAAGACCCTCGGCGAAAAGGTCAATGGCTGGAACGTGGTCCTCGGCCTCGGCTCCTACGGGACCGATTACCTGAAGCGCGCGGTCGTCGCGGCTTTCGGCTGGCCCGCCCAGCATGACATCGACGGCGTCTATCCCTATACCGACGTGGACAGCGCCGGTCAGCGGCTCAACGGTACGAACAAATACACCCTGACCTTTCCGGCCGGGAAAGAGCCGCCTGTGAACGGCTTCTGGTCGATCACCATGTACGAGATCGAAAATGGGTGGTGGTTCTATCCCAACGCGCTCAACAAGCTCACGGTGAGCCAGCGCAACGCATTCAAGAAGAACGCCGACGGCTCGGTGACGCTCTATTTCCAGCACGAGTCCCCCGGTGCCGAGAAGCAGGCCAATTGGCTTCCGGCGCCGGACGGCCCCTTCTTGCTGATGATGCGCCTATACGGGCCGAACGAGAAGAATCCCTCGATCCTGAACGGAAGCTGGCAGCCGCCGGCAGTCGTAAAGGTCAACTAACTGGCCGTGGCGAGTACCCCAAATAGCCGGCCCAGGAAACCGCTCATCACGGAACCACTCTTGCTGAAGAACGTGAAATCCCCTGACTTTGCCCAGCGTGCTGCCGCGGCGCTCGCGCTGGTGACCGCGGCCGCGTTCGCTCCTGCCGTCTGGGCGCAGACCGAGCCCGCCGGCGGCCAGCCGGCGCCCGGCGCCAAGGCCTCGGTGGCCGATCTGGAGGAACAGCGCATCTACCAGCGCGCCTTCGAGACGGTGGTCTGGTCGCAGCCGGCGGTCAGCATCTACGGATCGAAGCGCGGGCTTGACGAACTCGGCATCGGCGACAACGTCATCGATGCCATGTCCAAGCCGCTGTTGCCCCGGCATGAGTTCCTGACGGCGAACAACAACACGCCCTACATCACGGCGACCACGGATCTGCGCAAGGGGCCGGTGGTGCTGATCGTGCCGCCGGCCTCGGACAAGGGCGTGCTCTACGGCCAGATCGTCGATGCCTGGCAGGAAACCATTGCCGGCGTCGGCCCCTCGGGCGCCGACAAGGGCAAGGGTGGCAGCTACCTGCTGCTGCCGCCGGGTTACGCGGGCGAAGTGCCCGCCGGCTACATCGCCGTGCGCTCGCCCAGCTACCGCATCTATTTGGCCTTCCGTTCGGTCAGGCTGGCGGGCATGAGCGACGCCGATGCGCACGCCTATGCGCAGACCTTGAAGATGCACCCGCTGTCCGAACCGCCGCCGCCGAAGTCCGCGCAGTTCGCCGACTCCTGGGACAAGCCCTTCCATACGCTGCCGTACTACGACTTCCGCTACTTTCAGGATCTGCATGCCGCGTTGGTGGACGAGCCGGTGCGGCCGCGCGACAAGGCAATGATGGGCGTACTGCACAGCCTGGGCATCGAGCCGGGCAAGCCCTTCGATCCGCCGCTGAAGTACAAGGCGGCGATGGAGCGCGGTGTGGTCGACGCCTACTTCTACATGCAGGGCCGGGTGTTCGAGAAGCAGTCCAGGAACCTCTTCTACCCCGACCGCCACTGGTCCTACTTCTTCCTGCCGGACGCCCAGGGCAGCCTGAACTTCGACCTGCCGAATGCGCTGTGGTTTACCGAACGCTCGGACATGTACCACGTGGGCATCTACTACGCGCCGAAGATTCCCGGCCTGGCGGACATCGCCGCGGCGTTCAAGGAAGGCCGTCCCATGCCGGCCACGGTCTACCTGTTCGCGGTGGCCGACAAGGATGGCAAGCCTCTGGAAGCCGGCGGGTCCTACAAGCTGCGCGTGCCGGCCGATATGCCGGTGAAGCAGTTCTGGTCGCTGATCGTCTACGACTACGCGACCTGGGCCTTCATCTACAGCCCGCAGCAGAGGGTCGGCTTGTCGTCCTACGACGTGGCAAAGATGAAGAAGAACGCCGACGGCAGCGTGGACATCTACTTTGGCCCCAAGGCGCCGGCCGGTCTGGAAGCCAACTGGATTCCGACGCAAGGCAAGAAGCCGGCGCCGTTCCTGCGCATCTACGGCGGCGACGAACGCTTCTGGTCCCGCAGCTTCACGATGCCCGACGTCGAGCGCGTGCAGTAGCACGGCGGGGTGCCATCCGGCGCCCCTTTAACCGGACAGTAGTGACCTCGAGGAGAAAATGATGGACAAGCACAAACGCGCAATCGTGTCGGGGTTTCTGTGCGGGACGATCGCGATGCTGGCGCTTGCCGGCTGCAGCACGCCCGCCGGCCCCGCCACGCAAGCGGCGAAGGCGGGCGCGTCCGCCGGCACGTCGGCGCCCGATGCCGCGAAGCTCGAGGCCATCGCAAAGGACGGCTACCTCTACGGCCTGCCCGTCGTGATGATCTACCAGATCATGTACGCCTATGCCGTGGACCGGAACTCCGGCCAGTTCAAGGCGCCGTTCAACCAGATCAAGAACGAGACGCAGGTGTACACCTACAAGGACACCGCGATCGTCACGCCCAACAGCGACACGCCGTACTCGTGGCTGTGGATGGACCTGCGCACCGAGCCGATGGTGCTTTCGGTGCCGGCGGTGCCGAGGGAGCGCTACTACGCGGTGCAACTTACCGACCTCAACTCGTTCAACTTCGGCTACATCGGCAGCCGCGCCACCGGCAGCGATGCCGGCGACTACATGGTCGTCGGTCCGGACTGGAAGGGCGAAAAGCCGGCCGGCATCAAGCAGGTCTTCCGGTCCAGCAGCCAGTTCGCGCTCGGGGTCTATCGCACCCAGCTCTTCAACCCGGACGACATGCCCAACGTCGAGAAGGTGCAGGCGGGCTACAAGGTCCAGCCGCTGTCGGCGTACCTCGGGCAGCCAACTCCGCCGGCGGCCCTGGCGATCGACTTCCCGAAGATCGACAAGGCGTCGATGCAGTCAGACTTCTTCGATTACCTGGGCTTTGCGCTGCAGTTCGCGCCGCCCGGTCCCGAAGAGGAAGCGATCCGCGCCAGGCTCGCCGGCGTCGGCATCGGGCCCGGCAAGAAGTTCGACCTCGAGTCCCTCCCCGCCGCGCAACAAGCCGCGGTCGTCGCCGCGATGAAGGCAGGCGACGCGAAGATCAAGCAGTACCTCGAGTCCGGGGTGAAGCGTGTCAACGGCTGGGGCGTGTTCTCGCCGTTCGGGGACCGCGCCTTCTACAACGGTGACTGGCTGAAGCGCGCGGCCGCTGGCGCCGCCGGCATCCTTGGCAACGACGGCGTCGAAGCCATGTATCCGTTCACCCGGAATCTCGCCAACGGCGAGGTGCTCGACGGCAGCCAGCACAAGTACACGCTGACCTTCGCCAAGGGCCAGTTGCCGCCGGTCAACGCCTTCTGGTCGATCACGATGTACGACGGCAAGACCCAACTGCTGATCGAGAACCCGATCAACCGCTACCTGATCAACTCGCCGATGCTGCCGACGATGAAGAAGAACGCGGACGGCTCGCTCACGCTGTATATCCAGAAGGATTCGCCCGGCAAGGACAAGGAGTCGAACTGGCTGCCGGCACCCGACGCGCCCATCTATCTGGTGATGCGCCTGTACTGGCCGAAGACCGAGGCGCCCTCGATCCTGCCCCCTGGCGAAGGGACCTGGAGCCCGCCCGCACTGACGCAAGTGCAATGAAGGAGACCATGATGGACAAGCACAAGCACGCACGCGTGTCGGGTTTGCTGTGCGGAGTGCTGGTCTGCCTGTCGCCCGCTGCCTGGGCGCAGTCGCCGAAGATGAAGATGACCACGCCGATTCCGCCGCAGATCACCACGCCGGACGTGGTCGAGACGCGGTTGGGCACGCTTCGCTTCTCGAACGGCATGCCCGACGCGGCGACGATCGACAAGGTCTACGACAACATCGATTTCGCCCGCGCGGTGTCCACCTATCTGAACACGCTGCGCGGCGTCAGCATGTGGGCCGCCATGAAAGGGCCGCGGGACATCGGCGTGCCGGACAACACGCTGCTGACGATGGAGCAGATGATGGACTCCACCGGCATGTACCTGACCCCGAACACGGTCACGGCGACGACTTGGCTGAACCTTGACCTGAGCGGCGGCCCGTTGGTGTTCGAGGTGCCGCCGCGCGTTCTCGGCCTGGTGGATGACGCCTGGTTCCGTTATGTCACCGACCTCGGATTTGTCGGCCCTGACAAGGGCAAGGGCGGCAAATACCTGTTCCTGCCTCCTGGCTACAAGGGCGAGGTTCCCGACGGCTATTTCGTCGTGCGTTCGCCGACCTACAAGCTGTGGGCGCCGATGCGCAACTTCGCGGTCGACGGCGATGTGAAGCCCGCGCTCGAGAGCCTGCGCGAGCATGCGCGCATCTACCCCTTGAGCGAAGCCGGCAAGGCGCATGGCCCGGTCCCGAACAAGAACGGCTCGATGGTGCAGATCAACACCATCGCGCCGAACACCTATCAGTACTGGGAGTTCCTGAACGATCTCGTTCAGGCGGAGCCTGCCGGTGTGATCGGACCGGAGATCACCGGTCAGATGGCTTCGATAGGCATCGTCAAGGGCAAGCCCTTCCAGCCCGATGCGCGCATGAAGGCGATCCTCACCGAGGCGGTGGCCGTCGGCAATGCCACGGCCCGTGCGATTGCCTTTTCGCCGCGCGAGGAGGGCATCTACTACTACGGCAAGGGAGGCTCGGGGTGGCACACCGGTTTCCTGGGCGGCTACGACTTCCTCGTGGAGGGGGCGCGCCAACTCGACAGCCGTGTTCTTTTCTTCTATCAGGCGACGGGCATTACACCGGCGATGGCCGCGAAGATGATCGGCGCCGGTTCGCAGTACGCAGTGGCCGCCAAGGATTCGACCGGGCAGTGGCTCGATGGTGGCAAGACCTACAGACTCACGCTGCCGAAGGACATTCCCCAGAAGAACTTCTGGTCGGTCACCGTCTACGACTCACAGACCCGTTCCCTGTTGCAGACCGACCAACGCTACCCGGCCATAGGCGCTGGCGCGGGTTATCCCGCCATGGAAGGCGGTCAGCAGAAGGTCGCAGTCAACGCGGATGGCTCTGTCGATCTTTATTTCGGACCAAAACCACCGGCCGGCAAGGAAAGCAACTGGATTCAGACGGTACCGGGCAAGGGCTGGTTCGCGATGCTGCGGCTGTACAGCCCGCTCGAGCCATGGTTCGACAAGACCTGGCGTCCGGGCGATATCGAAGCGATCCAATAGACAATCCAACCAACACCCAGAGGTGGAGCCATGTCACGAACCAAGAAACCTGCCGTCCTTGCCCAGCGCGCCGACGGTGCGGAGAGCCTGAAGATGAATCAGTTCGATACCACTCGACGCGGCATGCTGAAACTTCCGCTGGGCGCGATCGCAGCAGCCGCCGTCGCGCAGTTCCCGTCGGTCGCGCGAGCGCGCCCGGCAGCGGCGACCCAATCGCTTGCTTCAAGCGCAGCGCCACGCGATGCCAGCAGTGTGACCCGCGACTTCACGCATGCGCGGGCGGTCGAAGCCGTCGTCTGGTCCATGCCGGCACTGAGCGACGTGTTCTTCCGCGAGGCGATGTTTCGTGACTTCGGCGTGAAGCCCGGCGACATCGTGGTGATGAGCCGGCCGCTGGTGGCGCGCCACGAGTTGTTGACGGCGAACAACCAGGTCAACTACGCCATGCTGGCCTACGATCTGACGACGGGGCCGCTGGTGATCGAGATCCCGGCGAGCAGCGGCGACTACGCCATCCTCGGCGAGATCTGCGACAACTGGCAGGCGCCGATCACCATGGTCGGCATCGAAGGCCCCGATGCGGGCAGGGGCGGCAAGTACCTGCTGCTGTCGCCGGGCTACAGCGGGGCCGTGCCGGAGGGCCATTTCGTCCAGCGCATGCAGGGCTTTCGCGGCACGATGATCTACCGTCCGGTGATCACCGGCCAGGGCACGATGGCCGGCGCCGTGGCCCTGGGCCGCTCGACGCGCAGCTGGCCGCTGTCGGACCCCGCGGCCGCGACGCGCACCCGCGTCGTCGACGGCTGGGACAAGGCTTTCCACTCGCTGCCGGTCTACGACGCCACCTGGTTCGACAAACTCGCGCAGTTCGTCAACGACGAGCCCGTGCGCGAGCGCGACAAGGTGATGTTCGGCATGCTGTCCTCGCTGGGCATCCGCAAGGGCCAGCCCTTCGCCCCGGACGCCGCGATGCGCGCGCTGCTGGCGCGTGCGGCGCAGGACGCCTACCGGGTCATGCAGCACGGTTTCGTCACGCCCGGCGAGGCGCTGGTGCCGTGGTGGGCGGGCAAGCACTGGATGGGGCCGAACCCCGCGGTGGCGAAAAACATGGGCGAGGCCTGGTCCTTCGAAACCGAGAACGCCCTGATGTTCTACGAGCGCGCCATCCTGCCTTTCTTCTGGGCGAACTATCTGCCGCAGAAGCTCAGCGGCGACCAGTTCTACCTGATGGGGCTGCGTGACAGCACGGGCCGGCTGCTGTCCGGCAAGGGCAGCTATCGGCTGCGCGTGCCCAAGGACGTGCCAGTGGATAAATTCTGGTCGGCCATCGTCTACAGCCAGCTGACGAAGTCCTTCGTGCCCAACAAGCTGGACCGCGTCGGCCTCGACTCCTACCAGAAGCACGAGCTGAAGCAAAACAGCGACGGCTCGCTGGATATCTTTCTGGGCAACGCCGCCCCCAAGGGTTTCGAGAGCAACTGGCTGCCCAGCGCCGGCCAGGACTTCTTCGTCATCTTTCGCTTCTACGGGCCGCAGAAGGCCTTCCACGACAAGAGCTGGACGATGCCGGACATCGTTCGCGTCTGAGGCAGGGTGCTTCGGCATTCGTCATTCAACAACAGGAACAACGCCAAGATGCAAAGAACGCAATACCTCGCCTCTGCCCAGCGCGCCGCCGCGACGCTGGTTCTCGGTGCCTGCGCCGCACTTCTGACCATCCCGCAACCGGCGACGGCGCAGCCGGTACCGCCTTCGATCACCACGCCCGACAGCGTGTCCACGCGCCTCGGGACGCTCGACTTCAAGGACGGCATGCCGGACGCGGCCACCGCCGCCAAGGTCTACGACCAGATCGACTTCACGCACGCCTACGACGCCTTCGTCAACACGATGCAGGGCGTGAACTTCGAGGCGATCCGTCAGGGCTTTCAGGCCGCCGGCGTGAAGGACAACGAGATCCTCGTGTTCTCGAAGCTGATGGACGACAAGTCGCTCTTTCTCACCGCGAATGCCGACACCGTCTACTTCGTCGGCACGCTCGACCTGAGCAAGGGGCCGATGGTGCTCGAGACGCCGCCGAAGGCGCTCGGCACGCTGGACGACGCCTGGTGGCGCTGGGTCATCGATTTCGGCATCCCGGGCCCGGACCGCGGCGAGGGCGGCAGATATTTGATCGTGCCACCCGGCTACGACGGCCCGCTGCCCGAAGGCGGCTTCTACGTCGCCCACGCGCGAACGAACCAGGTGCTGATCCTCGGCCGCATGTTCCTCGACAACAACGACCCGAAGCCGGCCGTCGATGCGATCCGAAAGTTCACGAAGATCTATCCCTACGGCGCCGGCGGCGAGGGCACGAGCATCGCGCAGTTCCTCGACGGCAAGGCGAAGCTGTCGCGCATCGAGCCGCCGCCGGCGACCGTGTTCCACGAAGGCAGCGGCAAGGTGATGAATACCGTTCCGCCGAACGATGACAGCTTCTACGCGATGCTGAACGACCTCGTCCAGCGCGAGCCGGCGACCGCGCTCGACCCCGAGCTGATGGGGCCGCTCGCGGCGATCGGCATCGTCAAGGGCAAGCCGTTCGCGCCCGATGCGCGGATGAAGAAGATCCTCGGCGAGGCGGTCGCGGTGGGCAATGCGGCGTCGCGCACGCTGCTGATGGCGCCGCGCGATCCGTCCTGGTACTACTACCCGAACTCGGCGTGGACCAACTTCCTGTTCCAGAGCGGCTACGAGTTCGAGACGCCGATTCCGCAAATCACGCGCGAAGGCGCCAAGCCCTACCCGGCCACCGGCTACCGCCAGCTCGATGCGCGCAGCGCCTTCTTCTACGGCATCACCGGCATCACGCCGGCGATGGCGATGCGCCTGCCCGGCGTCGGCTCGCAGTATCTGCTGGCGATGCAGGACGCGAACAAGCAGTACTTCGACGGCGCCAAGACGTACCGGCTGACCTTGCCCAAGGGCATCCCGTACCACAACTTCTGGTCGCTGACGCTGTACGACAACCAGACGCGCTCGATGCTGTCGACGCCGCAGCGCTACCCACGCGCCGGCAGCCAGAGCTATCCGTCGCCCGCGGCCGAAGCCAACGCCGACGGCTCGACGACTGTGTATTTCGGCCTGCGGCAGCCGGACGGCGTGAAGCGCGGCAACTGGATCCAGACCATGCCCGGCAAAGGCTGGTTCGCGATCCTGCGGCTGTACGGGCCGCTCGAGCCGTTCTTCACGAAGGAGTGGCGGCCGGGCGAGTTCGAGCCGGTGAAGTAGCCGATCCAAATCGATCCACGAAGGAAGCCTCATGTCGAATCGCCCGTCCACGCACCCCGTTCGCGTCTACGCGCAGGCGTCGCTGCTGCCGCGCTGTCGCTGCTGCTCGGCGCATGTGCAGCACCGCCGCCGCAGCCGGTGGAAATCCGCCGCGGCGTGATCGAGCAGATCGTGCCGACGCAGATCGCCAGCAACCACCACCAGGGTGTCGGCGCCGTGCTCGGCGGGCTGACGGGCGTGGGCGTCGGCAGCCTGATCGGTGGCGGCACCGGCCGCGACGTGGCGATGATCGCCGGCGCCGTCGGCGGCGCACTGGCCGGCAACGAGATCCAGAAGAGAGAGCAGCAACCGATTCCGGCGCAGCAGATCATCGTGCGCACCACCTCCGGCGTGCTCGTCGCGGTGACGCAGCCCGACGGCCCGCGCCTGTACGTCGGGCAGAAGGTCTATCTGCAGGGCAGCGGCGAGCAGACGCGCGTGACGCCGCAGTGAGATCGCCGGCCGAACCGGTTCCCCACCCCCCACGCACCGGAGACCCTCGATGCTTCCCTAAGACGTAAGAAGGACCAACGACGCCATCGACCGGTTGCTGGCGGTGACGACGAACCCGCGGCACCGCTTCCTGCTGCAGGCGTTCCACCGCCATCGCTTCCTCGAGATCGCCGGCCGCTACGAGGAGATCTTTGCCCCGGAGATGATGGCGCCCGAGCCGGTCTACCACTTCTTCTACGCGAAGATGACGGCGCGCGTGGTCGGCAACGACGTGAAGAACCTGTACGCGCATTGGGGGCAGACGAACCAGACGATCTTCTACGCGATCACCGAGCAGATCGCGGTGGCCGACAACTATGTCGCCTCGGTGGACACGCTGTACCAGCAGCGCCTGGGCGCCGAGCTGGCCCAGGCCGGCTTCGAGATCGACGATCCCAGCGCCTACTACCTGTACTACGCCGAGGGTGCGCAGCAGATCTGGCCCTACGACGACCAGTGCCGGCTCATCGGCGAGGACGTCTGGGAGCCGAAGGCGCAGCTGGCGAAGGTCATCAAGCTGGCGCCGCACGACGTGGTGACCACCGCGCAGGCCGCCGAGTTGCTGGCGCCGCACATCAAGCCGCTGCCGAAGTTCGACCCGGCGACGATGGGCCCCGGCCCGCGCTGAGCGGCGGATGGCCGTCGACACGGAGCGCGACGACCGCCGGCACCCGCTATTTTCCGACCCACTCAACCCAAGGAGGATGTTATGAAGAAGTTTCCGACCCACGTTCAACCCAAGGAGGATGTCATGAAGAAGTTCGTTCCCATTCTCGGCACGGTCGCAGTGGCCGCCGGCCTCGCGCTCGCCCTGCCGGTGGCAGCGCAGACCACGTCCACGAGCCCGGCAAAGGTGATCGACGCCGAAGCCCAGACGCAGGTCATCGAGGTCAGCGCGGTGATCAGCCCGGTAGTACTTGACCGACACCGTGTCGCCGACCTTGGCGTTGGCCAGGCCCTTGACGGCCGGGTCGACGACGACCGAGAACTCGTTGCCCGCCGGGCCCTTGAGGGTGACGAGGCAGTTCTTCAGGTCGAGCGCGGTGCACTGGCCTTCGATTTCAAGAAGGGCGACGGCATCCGCTCGATGACCGTGTCCACCGCCGCCGACGCGGGCACGAAGAAGACCATGCCTGGCGTCAGCAGCGTCAACCAGGTGACGACGGTGTCGAACATCTGGGCCCTCAACGCGGCCGCCGGCACGGTGATGGTGCGCGGTCCGCTCGGCCACTTCGTCGAAGTCGCGCTGAAGGACCCGAAGCTGCTCGACGGCGTCAAGGTCGGCGACCAGATTCAGCTGACCTACACCGAGGCAGTCGCGGTGGCGGTGCAGCCGGTCAAGTCCTGAACAGCAGGAGGCCGACATGAGCACTCTGGTGGTGGTGGCGTACGACGATCCGTTCCAGGCCGAGGAGGTGCGGCTGAAGCTGCGCCGGCTGCAGCAGGACTACCTGATCGACCTCGAGGACGCAGTGGTCGCGACCAAGAACGACAAGGGCAAGGTCAAGCTGCACCAGGCGATCAAGCTGACGGGGGCCGGCGCCTTGAGCGGGGGCTTCTGGGGTGCGCTGATCGGGCTGATCTTCATGATGCCGCTTCTTGGCGCGGCGGTCGGCGCGGGCGCGGGCGCGATCTCCGGCGCGCTCAGCGACGTCGGCATCGACGACAAGTTCATGAAGGAGCTGGCGTCGAACATGCAGCCCGGCAGCTCGGTGCTTTTCGTGCTGGTGCGCAAGGCCACGCCCGACAAGGTACTGGCCGAGCTCGGCGGCACCGGCGGCAGGCTGCTGAAAACCTCGCTGACGCACGAGGACGAGGCCAAGCTGCAGGCGGCGCTGAGCGCGGCGCAAGGCTGAAGGCCTCTCGCACCCTCGAGCAAATGTGGCTTCGCCACTTTGCTTGACCCCCCACGGGGGGCGGGCCGGACTTCGCCCGGCCCTGGGGGCGCTCTGAAACCATCCACGAAGGAGCCATCATGGACCGTCCCATCGCCGTCGTCGCCGGGGGCGCGCAGGGAGTCGGCTATCTCAGTGCCCTGCAGCTGGCCGCGACCCACCGCATCATTGTGGTCGACCTGCCGGACAATCATGTCGCGGAGGCCGCGGCCGCCTGCGGCGCCGACGCCATCGGTGTCGAGTGCGACATCATCGACCAGGCCCAGGTCGAGGCCGCCGTCGCGCGCATCGTCAGCCAGGCCGGCGGCATCGATACCGTCGTGGTCACCGCAGGCATCGGCATCGGCGGCGCGCTGCGCCTGACGCACCCCGACGTGGTCGCCGCGCAGCTCAACATCAACGTGGCCGGCAACTGGCGCTTCATTCACGCCTGCCTGCCGCATCTCATTGCCCGCAAGGGCTACGTGATCGCCGTCGCCTCGGCGGCCGCCATCGCGCCGACCCCGGCGCTGGGCGGCTACTGCGCCAGCAAGGCGGGCATCGAGATGCTGCTCGAGGTGCTGCGCCTCGAGGTCGCGCATCTGGGCGTGGACGTGGGCATCGCCTACCTGCTGTTCCACGACACCGAAATGGTGCGGCTCGCGCGGCGCTTCCTGCCCGCGTTCAACCAGACGCTGGCCAACCAGCCGGGGCCGATGCACGACGTTTACGACCCGCAACGCGCGGCCGACGCCGTGGTCGATGCGGTCAGGCACCGGCGCCACAAGGCGTTCTCGCCCGCTTACGTCGGCGAGCTTTCGGCCACGCGCATGGTGCTGCGCACCGAACTGGTGTCGCATCAGGCCAAGCAGCAGTGCGCCCGGATCGACGAGTTGACGCGCGCCAGCGTCGCCGAGCGCGGCGACTTCCACGGCGCAGTGGTGCCTACACAGGCGTGCCGGGCCGCGGCGCGCTCCGTGGGCAGGGTGATCGAGGTCGGCGCCGAGGCCTTCGACCGCTCGCCCGCACCGCCTGCGCAATAAGGCCGCACCAAGGTCGCAGCGCGTACGGCCGCGAGATGCCCAGCGAAGGCGGCAGGCGCACGCCCTGCCGCAATGAACCCAACGCAGGAGCTGAACATCTGGATGAAAAAGGGAACTTGCCGTCGTCGCCGTGGTCGTCGCGGCGCTGTCCGGACCCGGTGCCGTGCTGGCCCAGCAACCCGCCAACCCGCCGGCGCTCATCAAGGACGCCGAAGCCACGATGGCGGCCGCATCGGTGTCGGCGGTGGTCACCGCCATCGATGCCCAAACCGCATCGTCACGCTCAAGGGCCCGGCAGGCCGCGAGTTCTCGGCGCTGGCCGACGCAGCGGTGAAGTACTTGGCGCAGATCAAGGTCGACGACACGCTGAGCGTCAAGTACTTCCGCTCGATCGCCCTGGACTTCAAGAAGGGCGACGGCATGCGCATGCTGACCGTGGTCGACACCTCGGACGCGGCGAGGAAGGGGCAGATGCCGGGTGCCGCGGCCTACACGCGCATCAATACCGTGTCCAACATCTGGGCGCTCAGCCCGCAGCAGGGCATGGTGCTGGTGCGCGGGCCTTTCGACCACTTCGCCGAGGTGCATCTGACGGACCCGGCGATGCTGTCCGGCGTCAGAGCCGGCGACGAGATGTAGGTGGCCTGCAACCAGAGGGGTGGCGATCGAGATGACGCCGGCCAAGTGAAGCCGTCTGCAAGTCCGCGGTGACCGGCGAGCTGCTCTATCCCTCGCCGGCTGTGGGCCGGCAACGGAGGCTGGCGGAAAATGGGTGGCACCGTGCCGCCCCGGTCACCATACTCGGGCGGGATCACAAGCAGCGCAAAAGGAGCCTCGCATGTCCAGCTTCGACTACGACGTGATCGTCATCGGCTCGGGCTTCGGCGGCAGCGTCGCGGCGCTGCGCGCGGTCGAGAAGGGCTATTCGGTCGGCGTGCTGGAGGCCGGGCGACGTTATGCCGACGCCGACCTGCCGAAGTCGAGTTGGGATTTCGGCAAGTACCAGTGGCAGCCCGAGCTCGAGCTCTTCGGCATCCAGCGCATCCGCTACCTCGAGGACGTGATCGTGCTGTCCGGCGCGGGCGTCGGCGGCGGATCGCTGGTCTACGCCAACACGCTGTACGTGCCGGCGAAGAAGTTCTTCGACTACCCGACGTGGGCGCATATCACCGACTGGGGGAAGGAACTCGCGCCCTACTACGACCAGTGCAACCGCATGTTCGGCGTGCAGGTGTCGCCCTACATGGAGACCGACTCCGACCGGATCATGCGCGCGGTCGCGGCCGACATGAATCGACCCTACCTTCGGGCGCCGCTCGGCATCCATTTCGGCACGCCCGGCGCCGAGGCCGAGGACCCTTATTTCGGCGGCGCCGGCCCCAGGCGCACCGGCTGCATCGGCTGCAACGACTGCTCCAACGGCTGCCGCTTCAACGCCAAGAACAAGACCACGGTCAACTATCTCTACCTCGCCGAAGCGGCCGGCGCCGTGGTCCACGAACTCAACGAGGTGCATACGCTCAGTCCGCTGGACGACGGCGGCTACGAAGTGATCGCGCGTCATCCCGGCCCGCTGGGGCTGGCCGGCGCCCGCCATCACTACAAGGCGCGGCAGGTCATCCTCTCGGCGCACGCCTTCGGCACGGCGCAGATCCTGCTGTCGATGAAGCACGACGGCACGTTGCACCGGCTCTCGGACGAGGCCGGCAAGCGGGCGCGCACGAATTCCGAAGCGCTGGTGTCGGTGATGCGCAGCGAAGAGGCCTACAAGCGCGACCCCGAGAAGGTGCACATCACGCCGGGTTCCCCGAACGTGACCGCCTGCCTGCAGATCGACCCCGAGGCGACCATCGGCCCGGTGCGCTTCGGTGTGGGCAGCAATGCGATGTCCTTGATCTACACGGCGCAGCCCGAGGGCGACGAGCAGCACCACTTCGTCGCCTGGCTGAAGCAGCTGATCGAGCACCCGGTCGAATCACTCGGCATCGACTACCCCAGGGATTGGTCGCAGCGCGGCTTCAACCTGCTGTGCATGCGCGACCACGATGACTGGCTGGACCTGTCCTGGCGGCACGGCATGCTGCACAGCAAGCCCGGCTCGGCGACCGCGCCACCGGCCATCGTCGAGGCGGCGGTCGATGTCGGGCGGCGCGTGGCCGAGAAGATGGGCGGCATCTCGGCGCAGACCTTCTTCACCGTGGCGGGCAAATCCACCTCGGCGCATTTCATCGGCGGCAACACCATCGGCGAGGATGCCGAACACGGCGTCGTCGATGCTTGGCAGCGCGTCTTCGGCTGTCCCGGCCTGCACGTCATGGACGGCAGCGTCATCACCGCCAACCCCGGCGTGAACCCGTCGCTGACGATCGCCGCGCTGGCCGAGCGGGCGATGTCCTTCTGGCCGCACAAGGGCGAGGCCGACCCGCGGCCGCCGCTGGGCTCGGGCTACCAGCGGCTCGCGCCGGTGATGCCGCGCAAACCCGTCGTCCCCAAGGGCGCCCCCGGCGAATTCCGGCTCGACCACGAGCTGTCGATCACCGACGTGGTGATCGGCGACCAGCCGCAGGACCGATAGGGGGACCACCATGAGCGAGACCGCATTCCGCATCCTCGGCAAGTCCGGCGATGTGCCCGAAGGCTATGCGATGCCGTACTACCTGGACGATCTGAAGCGTCGCGTCTCGGTCGCCCGTGTCGCCGGGCGCCTCTACGCCTTCGACGACCTGTCGCCCACCGACGGCGCGCCGCTGTCGTCGGGCAAGCTGATCGGCGCGACGATCATGTCGCCTTGCGATGGCGCGACTTTCGATCTCGCCAGCGGCGCCGCGCTGCGCGACCCCGCGAGCCGCGCGCTCGCCACCCACGCGGTGCGCGAGCGCGACGGGGGGATCGAAGTCGCGGTGTCCGGCGCGTGATGTGGCATGAGCGTGCCGCGGCGTTGCTGGCGCTGGCGCTGGGGGTCGGTGGCCCTGCGCACGGTGACGAAGGTGGCGTGCCGTTCTGGTTTTCCGGGCAGTACGCGAGCCTGGCCGCGGTGCCGGCGACCCCGGGCTGGTCGCTGCCCATGGTGGGCTACTACTACAGCGGAAACGCGTCCGCCGGCGAGGTCCTGCCACGAGGGGATAGCGTGACGGTCGGCCTGAATTCGCGCCTGCCCCTGCTGCTGGTCCAGCCGACCTACGCGCCCGAGCGCAAGGTGCTGGGCGGCCAGGCCGCCATCGGGCTGGGCTTCGGCTATGGCAGGAACTCGACGGCGGCGGACCTGCGCTTGTCCCCGCGCGGCACCACGTTCGATGTCGAGGATTCGGTATCGGGCTTCACCGACCTGTACCCCGTCGCCAGCCTCGCGTGGAGCCGCGGCGTCCACAACTGGATGACCTACCTGACCGGCGACATCCCGGTCGGCGCCTACGACAGCAAGCGGCTGGCCAACATCGGCATCGGACATGCCGCCATCGATGCCGGCGGCGGCTACACCTATCTCGATCAGAAGTCCGGACGCGAGTTTTCGGCGGTGCTGGGCCTGACCTACAACTGGGAGAACCCGGACACCCAATACAAGAACGGCATCGACTCGCACCTGGACTGGGCGGCCTCGCAGTTCCTGTCCGCGAACTGGCAACTGGGCGTCGCCGGCTACGTGTACTACCAACTCACCGGCGACAGTGGGGCCGGTGCGAAGCTCGGGCCGTTCAAGTCGAAGGTCGCCGCGATCGGTCCGGAGATCGGCTACGTCTTCAGCATCGGTGGACTGCCCGCCTACGCCAACCTGCGCGGCTACTGGGAATTCGAGGCCAGGAACCGGCTCGAAGGCTACGCAGTCTTTGCCAATCTGGTGCTGCCGCTGGGTGGCTGAAGGAAGAAGAAGGGCCTGGGCGTGGAACTCGATCCTGTCATCCTGTCGCGCATCCAGTTCGCGTTCCTGATCAGCTTTCACATCATCTTCCCGGCGTTCACGATCGGCCTGGCGGCCTGGCTGGCCACGATCGAGGGCGCGCATCTGGCGACCGGCAAGGCAATCTACCGGCGCGTGTTCGATTTCTGGCTCAGGGTGTTCGCCGTGTCGTTCGGCATGGGCGTCGTCACCGGCATCGTGATGGCGTTCCAGTTCGGCACCAACTGGGGCGTGCTGGCCGAGCGCTCGGGCCCGATCCAGGGCCCGCTGCTCGGCTACGAGGCCTTCACCGCGTTCATGCTCGAGGCGACGTTCTTCGGCGTCATGCTGCTCGGGCGCGAACGCGTGTCGCCGCGCTTCTATTTCTTCGCCTGCTGCATGGTGTCGCTCGGCACGTTGTTCTCGTCGTTCTGGATCCTCGCCAACAACAGCTGGATGCAGGTGCCGCTCGGCCACACCATCGTCGACGGCCGGTTCGTGCCCGAGGACTGGAAGCAGATCGTGCTCGGCCCGGTGCAGATGGTGCGCTGGCCGCACATGCTGCTGGCCGCCTTCCTGACGACCGCGATGTGCGTGGGCGCCACCGGCGCGTGGTACCTGCTGCGCGGCGTGCACCGCGACGAAGGCCGCGTGATGCTGCATTGGGGCCTGGGCCTGGTGGGGGTGCTGATCCCGCTGCAGATGTTCGTCGGCCACCTCACCGGGCTGTACGTGCTCGAGCACCAGCCCGCCAAGTTCGCCGCCATCGAGGCGCGCTGGCAGAACCAGCAGCCGGCCAGCGAGGTGCTGATCGCCTGGCCGGACGAGGCCAACGAGCGCAACCTTTATGCGATCACCGTGCCCAAGCTCGGCAGCTTCATCGCCTCGGGCAACTGGACTTCGGCCGAGGTCGGTCTGGAATCGTTCCCGCGCGAGGACTGGCCGCCGGTGCTGATCCCGTTCTTCGGCTTTCGCATCATGGTCGGCATGGGGCTGCTCATGTCGGCATTGGTGATCGTCGGCCACGTGCTGCGCTGGCGCCGCCGGCTGGAGAGTTCGCGCTGGTTCTTGTGGGGCATGTTCCTGAGCTTTCCCAGCGGCTTCGTCGCCGTGCTGGCCGGCTGGTTCACCGCCGAGGTCGGCCGCCAGCCCTGGGTCATCTACGGCCTGCTGCGCACCAAGGACGCGGTCACGCCATCGCTGCGCACCGAGGACGTGCTGTTCTCGTTGAGTGTCTACGTGCTGGTGTATGCGGTGGTCTATTCCTTCGGTCTGTACTACATCTACCGGCTGCTGCGCGACGGGCCCAGAGGCGCGCAGCAGCCGATCGCGGGCGCCACCGGTAGCCGGCCGTTGGCCTTCGCCGTCGAGCGCGAGCCGTCCGCCGGCGGCGATCAACGATGACGGGCACCGCGCCGCCGAGCGATCTGGCGCTGTTCTGGGCCGGCGTGATCGCGCTGGCGATCCTCGTCTACGTCATCCTCGACGGCTTCGACCTCGGCGTCGGCATCCTGTTCGGCACGACGCGCGACGAAGCCCGGCGCACGGCGCTGATGAACACCATCGCGCCGTTCTGGGATGGCAACGAAACCTGGCTCGTGGTCGTCGGGGCGGGGCTGTTCGCGGCGTTCCCGGCGGTCTACGCGGTCTTCCTCGCGGCGTTCTACATCCCGGTGCTGCTGCTGCTCGTCGGTCTGATCTTCCGCGGCGTCGCGTTCGAGTTCCGCGGCCGCAGCGTTCGCATGCGCCGGCTGTGGGATCGGGGCTTCTTCGTCGGTTCGGTCGTCGTCGCCTTCGTGCAGGGCGCGGCGGTGGGGGCGATGATGCGCGGCGTCGCGGTGCGCGATGGGCAGTTCGCCGGCGGCTCGTTCGACTGGCTGCATCCGTTCGCGCTGCTGACCGGCGCCGGCCTCGTTTTCGGCTACGCGCTGCTCGGCGCCGGCTGGGTCGTCGTCAAGAGCGAGGGCGCGCTGCGCGACTGGGCGCGCGCGCGCATCGGCTGGCTCGCGGCGATCGTCTTCGTGCTGATCGGCGCGGCCTTCGCCGTCGTGCTCGGCGCCGACGCCGGCGCGGTGGCGCAGGGCCATCTGCGCGACCGACCGTGGGGCTGGGTGTTTCCGGCCACCGGCGTCGCCGCGCTCGCCGCCACGGCACTTGCCGCGCGCGGCCGTAACGACGTGCTGCCCTTCGCCGGCAGCGCGCTGTTCTTCGTTTGCGCCTACCTGAGCCTGGGCGTGATGTTCTGGCCGTACATGGTGCCGTACGCGCTCACCGTCGGCAGCGCGGCGTCGCCCGATGCGTCGCTGCGCTTCCTGTTCTACGGCGGCGTGGTCGTGTTGCCGGTCATCGTCGTCTACACCGCTGGTGTCTATTGGGTCTTCCGCGGCAAGACTCCCGGCTTTGGCGGCGAAGCGCACAAGCGTCGATTGTGATCTTCAAGTGGATCAAGCAGCACCTGCGCATCAAGAAGTTTCTCTGCCTACGGCCGAATCTGCTTGATCAGATCGAGCGCGTGGTGCTGCGTGGCGTTGGGCGTCGTGACGATATTGAACGTTGGTGCATCGGCTGCGGCGCCGGGGGTGCGGCAGGTGTTGCGCACGATCGTGCCCAGCTCGGCCACGAGCGTGGCGAAGCTGTGCACCGCGGTGCCATCGTCGGTCGTGCGGCGGCGCGCCTTGTCCAACGCGAGTTGCGACCTGCGCGCCGGCGCCACCGGATCGCGCGTGGCCTTGGCCGCCTGATCGGTGTCGGCGAACATCAGCTCACGCCAGGCTTCGCGCATGTGCCTGCACGTAGTACGCCAGCATGCACAGCAGGATGTGTGCACGCACCCGATCGGCGGTGCGATGGTGGATCGGGCGCACCTTCAGGTCCACCGTCTTCAGCGAGCGGAACGCGTGCTCCACGTTGGCCAGCGCCTTGTAGTTGCGCACGCACTCGGCCGCGTCCATGCGCTGCGGATGATGTAGATGCCGTCCAGCGCCGCTTCGGCGGCGATCGCCTCGTGCTTGCGCGCGAACGTGAAGCTGTTGTCGGCGATGGCCAGCTCGAAGTGCTTGGCGACCTTGCACTGGTTGGCCACCTTGCCCACGCGCAGCCCGATCGCATCGGCGCCTTTGAGCCGGCTCGCATCGACACGCTCCTTGATCTGCTGCAGCTTGCCCTCGGTGGCGGCGAGCAACGCCTCGCGCTTGACTAGTTACTCGCGGTTGCGATCAGGGTACACACCACCTTGCGGTCGCGGCGCGGTCCGTCGAATTCGCAGAAGAAGACGCCCTGCCAGGTCGAAAGGCCTGGCTGACCGTCGATGATGGGGATCGTCTCCGACGGACCCACCAGACCGGCCTTGACGTGCGCATCGCCGTTGTCGTCCTGCTCGTCGTGCAGCCAGACCCCGGCCGGAATCAGTTTGCGCAGGAAGTTCACGACATCGGTCGGCACACTGGCATCCCAGTTCTCCTGGATCATGATCGCTGCGGTAGCCCCCTGCGCATAGACGTTGATCAGCCCGGACTGCAGCCCTGACCTGGACACCACGTCGCGCACCTGCGTGGTGATGTCCACCAGCTGTTCGCGATGATCGGTCCGCAGTTCTATCGTTGCCCTCATGATCGAACTCCTCCCGGCTCCACGGGAAGGATTCTACTGTCGCATCGCGGATCCGCGTGAGGTGTTGCTTGCGTTCGATGCGACCCCGCGCCATGACGCGCCGCACCGAATCCGCTACACTTCCAAGATTTTTGCGAGCGCTCGAGTCCTTGCCGCTTGCCATGACGATCGCACCATGATTCTCATACTTGAAGGAAACACCGACCCCGAGGGCGCCGACTATCAGGCACTGCTGGAGCGGCTCGCCACGCTGCCCAACATCACCACCCGCGTCCATCATGAGCAGGGCACGGAGCGCGGCCTGTTCGAGGTGTATCTCATCGGCAGCACGACCTCGCTCAGCCTGGACGACATGCGGGCACTGCCCTGCGTCGAGCGCGTCGTGCGTGTGTCGGAGGAGTACCGCATCCTCGGGCGCCACAGAGACGAAGCGCGTCCGACCCACTTCGACTACAACGGCGTGCGCTTCGGGCAGGACACCCTCAATGTCTTCGCGGGCCTGTGCGCGGTGGACATGCCGGCACACGTCGAGCAGATGATGAAAGCGCTGCGCGAGCATGGACAGGTCTGCACCCGCATGGGAGCCTACAAGCCGCGCACCAGCCCCTACGCTTTTCAGGGGCACGGCAAGGCCTGCCTGCCGTACGTCTTCGATCTGGCGGGCAAGTACGGCATCAAGGTGATCGCAATGGAAGTGACCCACGAGTCGCACATCGACGAGATTCGGGACGCCCTGGAGGAGACAGGGAATCCGACCGGCGTCATGCTCCAGATCGGCACCCGCAACACGCAGAACTTCGAGCTCCTCAAGATCGCCGGGCGCCAGAAGAACTTTCCCGTTCTGCTCAAGCGCGGCTTCGGCATCACGCTCGACGAATCGCTGAACGCCGCCGAATACCTGGCGAGCGAAGGCAACCGGCGCGTCGTGTTCGGGCTGCGCGGCATGAAGACGAACATGGGTGACCCGCACCGCAACTTCGTCGACTTCTCCCACGTGCCGGTGGTGCGCCGCCTCACACGGATGCCCGTATGCATCGATCCGTCCCACTCTGTCGGTTCCCGGGCGCAGGCACCCGACGGCCTGCTCGACATCTTCCACGTGACGGCCCAGGGCGTACTGGCTGGTGCGAACATGATTCTCGTCGACTTTCACCCCAATCCGGCCAAGGCCCTCGTGGACGGACCGCAGGCGCTTCTCTTGAAGGAGCTGCCGCACTTTCTGCAGGACGTCGGGATCGCGCGCGATGCCTACCTGCGTCGCGTGGAGTTGGCGCGAACGTTGCGGGGCGCCGCCTGACCGTATGCAGGAAGCGCAGTGCTCGTCCCGCGGACGGGCAGCCTTCCAACCAGGAGCAGGTACATGGGACACCGTCTCGGCGGCCGCTACATCGAGGGTCTGAACCATCTGGGCAGCGGTCTTGCGTTTGCCGAAAAACTGAGCGACGGCCTGCGCGGCGCACGCGTCTTCAAGGACCTCACGGCGGAGGAAGCAAAGCTCCTTGCCGGCTACCTCGAGCTTTTCCGGGTGCAGACTGGCACCCCTTTCATCTTCGAAGGTGACGAGGGCAGTTTCATGGTGGTCGTACTGAGCGGCCAGGTGAACGTGTTCAAACAGTTCGACGCTCCGAATCCGAAGCTCGTCGCCTCGGTCGGGGCCGGCAAGATCCTGGGCGAGATGTCGATGATCGACGGCGAGCCCCGGTTCGCCACCTGCGTCGCCGCCGAGGACACCACCTTCGCGATGCTGGATCGCAACGCGTTTCTCCAGATCATGGAGCAGCGCCCGGGACTCGCGTCGAAGAT
>JAEUMX010000007.1 GCA_016791285.1 Burkholderiales bacterium | reverse complement strand
GGAGCCCAGACCGTAGAGCGTGTCGTTGGCGATGGCGAGCGCCTCTTCCTCGTCCTTGAAGGTCGTCACCGACAGCACCGGCCCGAAGATCTCTTCCTGGAAGATGCGCATCTTGTTGTGACCCTGGAAGACGGTCGGCTTGACGTAGTATCCGCCCGCGAGGTCGCCCTCGAGATTGGCCTGCTCGCCTCCGGTGAGCAGCTTCGCACCCTCCTGCTTGCCGATGTCGACATAGGACAGGATCTTCTGCAGCTGTTCGCTCGAGGCCTGCGCGCCGATCATGGTCGACTCGTCGAGCGGGTTGCCCTGCTTGACCTTCTTCACGCGCTCGACGGCGCGCTCGATGAAGCGCTCGTAGATCGACTCCTGCACTAGCGCACGCGACGGGCACGTGCACACTTCACCCTGGTTCAGCGCGAACATGGTGAAGCCTTCCAGCGCCTTCTCGAAGAAGTCATCGTCCTGGTCGGCGACATCCGCGAAGAAGATGTTGGGGGACTTGCCGCCAAGCTCCAGCGTCACCGGGATCAGGCTCTGCGACGCGTACTGCATGATGAGCCGGCCGGTCGTCGTCTCGCCGGTGAACGCAATCTTGGCGATGCGGCTGCTGGTGGCGAGCGGCTTGCCGGCCTCGACGCCGAAACCGTTGACGACGTTCAGCACGCCTGCGGGCAGCAGATCCTGGATCAGTTCCATCAGCACGAGAATCGACGCCGGGGTCTGCTCCGCGGGCTTCAGCACGACGCAGTTGCCTGCGGCCAGCGCCGGCGCGAGCTTCCACGCCGCCATCAGGATCGGGAAGTTCCAGGGGATGATCTGGCCGACCACACCGAGCGGCTCATGGAAGTGATAGGCCATGGTGTTGTGGTCGACCTCGCCGATCGAGCCTTCCTGGGCGCGCACGCACGCGGCGAAATAGCGGAAGTGATCGATCGCGAGCGGAATGTCGGCAGCCATCGTCTCGCGGATCGGCTTGCCGTTGTCCCATGTCTCGCTAGCCGCGATCAGGTTCAGGTTGGCTTCCATGCGGTCGGCTATCTTGTTGAGCACCGCGGCGCGCTCTGCCGCGGACGCGCCGCCCCAGGCCCCTTTCGCGGCGTGAGCGGCGTCGAGCGCAAGCTCCACGTCGTCCGCCGTCGAGCGCGGAATCTCGCACAGCACCTTGCCGGTGACCGGCGTCGTATTCTCGAAGTACTCGCCCTTGACCGGCGCCACCCACTTGCCGCCGATGAAGTTCGCGTAGCGCGACTTGAACTGGATGGGAAAACCGTACTTGCCGGGTTCGACTTTCATGGAATCCTCCTTTTCTCGATGGGTAATATGGTATTGAGATGATCGTGAGATCGGATACCGAGGACAGTGATTGCGAAGCGCGTGCCTGCGCGCCGCCGAGAAGAAGGTTTTACGCGCCGTTTCAAATACTTATTTCACAAGGACGGGGCGCCAGAGGGAAGAAACCCTCGCAATTTGCTCGGAAAAGCGTTGCATCCTGAAACAGTTGTCCCCGGACGTGCCAACCCCACTGCGGGCAGGGTCGATGGCGTACAACAGAACTCCACCTCGATCCCGATGAGCTTCCCCGCAAGGTGCTCGACGAGCCTTGTTACCCCGGGCCCGCTTTCAATACTATCGACGCACGCACGCACACAGGCAATAGGCACGGAGAAGCATAATGTTCGCCGTCAAGGTGAGCGGGGATGGTCAGGGGCGCCGTTCGTGCCAAGCCGTGATGACCTCCTCCTGGACCCGAGCGCCGGGGGCTTCCCGAGAGGAGCTCTGTCCGCGCGATCGGGACCTTGGTGACTTCGAGCTCCTCTACATTGCGATCACGCTTTACCAGGAACGCTTATGAACGGTTAGGTTGTACGTAACCCCAGTCTCGAAAATGACCTTACCAGACGTAGGATTAGAAAAATCACATAAAGCGCCATGCAGGGTTACTGTGTGTTTTCCCGGCGACAGCGGCGGAAGCATGACCCAGTAGCCATCGGTGATTTGACGACCGGTCTTTCCTGCGGGTAAAGGTGTAGGGCAACCTGCCTTATCCGACATTACGGAGTTGGCGGGCAGGGTGCCTGTGAATTTGGGCGACTGTGTTCGCGCGGTCAAGACTTGAAGGCTTGCAATCGCAACTCCGTCCAGAGTGCTGGTGAGTTGGCAGGCCAAATCAATCCCCCCCGCAAGGATGCCTCGGACCTGAGCATCGGTAAGCTGTTCGTCCGGTGTCCCCGGGCAGTCGATCCATCCGAATTCAACGAGGGGATAGAACAAAGCCCGGCCGTTAGGGATGGTGCAACTACGATTCACGATTCCTCCGAAGGTGCCGGCGAGAAACCAGATGCCTTCTTTGGGCTGATTCAGGCCGCAGTTCTTACCAGTCGTGTCCTCTATGGCATTTCTGTCAAGGGTGCCAGCCTCCTTCCATTTCTCCCATTCGGCAGCCCATTCTCCATAGGTCTTGCCATATACTTTCAACTGAGCATTGTGGCCTTGTGGAAATTGCGGCGCGCCCGCGCCTTGACCTTGTATCCAGGACGGACTTGGTCGGGGGGCGGAGGACTTGCCACGCGCCGGCCCTGTCGCTCCAGACCATGCTGGCATCGTGATCAGCATGGCACTGGAAGCCACCACACACTGTTGGATTCTGAGATTTGCGAGAAAGGTGTTCATCGTGTCGCTCCTCTATTCCCGCTGAACGAACACGGCTGTCGAGGCGGGTGGACTCGGCGGCCACTCCCAACCTGCTCCGGTCAGGAATCTTCCAAGGCTATTCACGTACCTCGTCACAGTCCCTACGGTCACGCCCCTCCACGCGCCGCCCCACGATCCGATAACCGCACCGTGCAGCGAACTGTTGGCTG
>JAEUMX010000005.1 GCA_016791285.1 Burkholderiales bacterium | reverse complement strand
GCCGAGGTGAAGGTGCGGCCGTGGCGGATGTCGAGGATGTTCGCCTGCTCGCCGGCTGCGATCGCGGCGAGCTCGGCAATGCTGCCGGGCCGGTCGGGCACGACGATGATGAGCTTCGCGAGCCGTCCTCCCTTGGCGAGGCCGCGCTGCAGCACCTTGGAGAGGAAGGTCGTGTCGATGTTGCCGCCGCTCAGCACGCAGCAAACCTGCTTGCCTGCGATGCCGGAAATCTTGCCGCTCAGGCATGCCGCCACGGCGGTCGCGCCGGCGCCCTCCACGACGGTCTTCTCCGATTCGAGCAGGACGAGGATGCCATCGGCGATTTCCTCCTCGCTCACGGTGACGATCTCGTCGACGTATTTCTGCACGATCGGGAAGGTATGGCCACCGGGCCGGGCGACCGCGATGCCGTCGGCGATGGTCGTGCCCTTGACCGTGACGATCTTGCCGGCTTCCACGCTCGCCTTCATGCTCGCGATGCCCTCGGCCTGCACGCCGACGATGCGCGCCTTGGGGTTGGTCGCCTTCAGCGCCACCGACATCCCGGCGATGATGCCGCCGCCGCCGATCGGTACCACGAACACTTCCAGCGCCGGGTTCTGCTCCAGGATCTCCAGGGCCACCGTTCCCGCGCCTGCGATCACCTTCGGGTCGTCGAACGCGTGCACGAACGTGTAGCCCTTCTCCTTCTGCAGCTCGGTGGCGCGTCCGAACGCGTCGTCGTAGCCGTTGCCGTGCAGCACCACCTCCGCACCGTGCTGCTTCGTGCCCTTGATCTTCGCGATGGGGGCCGTCTCCGGCATCACGATGGTGGCGTGGATGCCGTTCATCTTCGCCGCGAACGCGAGACCCTGGGCGTGGTTGCCGGCCGACGCCGCGATGACGCCCGCCTGCTTCTGCTTGTCGTTCAGGTTGAGGACCGCGTTCATCGCCCCGCGGTCCTTGTACGCCCCGGTGCGCTGCAGGTTCTCCATCTTGACGTGGAGCTCGCACCCGGCGAGGGTGCTCAAACCCGGCGAAGGCACGCAGGGCGACATTCCGATGTACTGGCTGATCGCGCTGCGCGCGGCCTTGACGTCGTCGAGTGTGACCGCAATTCCTGAGCTCATCGCCTGTCCTCCCTTCTCTATTAGTTCGCGAGCGCGATGCACTCGATCTCGACCAGCACGTCGAGCGGCAGCCTTGCGACCTGCACGGTGGAGCGGGCCGGCGTGTGGCTGGCGAACGCGCGTTCGTAAACCGCGTTCATGACCTTGAAGTCTTCGAGATTCTGCAGGAACACGGTGGTCTTCAGCACCTTCGAAAGATCGCTCCCGGCGGCCTTCAGCACGGCGCCGAGATTCTTCAGCACCTGTTCGGTCTGCGCCTCGATGCCGCTTGCCTCCACCTTCATCGTGTTCGGATCGAGGGGGATCTGGCCCGAACAAAAGACCATTCCGCCCTGCTTGATTGCCTGGCAGTAGGGCCCGATTGCCTTCGGCGCGCCGTCGGTTGCAATGATGTCCATACGATTGTTCCTTGTTCAGTTGAAGTGATCGTTCTCAACAGTCGACCCACACCACCGCGAGTCCGCCCTGCGAGGTCTCCTTGTACTTGTCCGACATGTCCTTGCCCGTGAGGTAGAGCACTTCCACCACCTGGTCGAAGGTCGGCCGCGCCGGTTCCTCGCCGCGCAGCATGGTCAGGCGCACGGCGTTCACCGCCTTGTTCGCGGCGAGCGCGTTGCGTTTGATACAGGGCACTTGCACGAGGCCGGCGACCGGATCACAGGTGAGACCGAGGTTGTGCTCGAGCGCCATCGCCCCGGCGTTCAGCACCTGATCCACCGTGCCACCCAGCACCTGACAGAGGCCGGTCGCCGCCATCAGGCTCGCCGAGCCGACCTCGCCCTGACAGCCCACTTCGGCGCCGGAGAACGACGCATTGATCTTGACCGGGATGGCACAGCCGGCGGAGGCGAGCAGAAAGTCGCAAATCTTTTCGTCGGTGACGTCCTGGCCGAACTTCTTGTACGCTTGCAGCACGGCGGGAACGATGCCCGAAGCGCCCATCGTCGGCGCCGTGACCACCTGACCGAGTGTCGCGTTCACTTCCATCACCGCCAGCGCGTAGGCATTGACGTGGTCCTGCAGTTCGAAGAGCTGGGCGCCCCACGGCACTACCTTGACCTTGTCCCAGATCTCCTTGGCGTGCCGCTTGAGTCCGAGCCCGGGGATTTCGCCCTCGGCTGCCAAGCCGATCTCGATGGACTTCTCCATCACCGCGGCGATCTCCATGAGCCCGTTCCTGATCTCCGGCGTCGTGCGCCACGTGTGTTCGTTCTTGAAGACGAGCTCCGCGATCGACTTGCCTTCGCGCTTGCACAGCTCGGCGAGCTGCGCGCCGGTGGTGTAGGGGAAGGACTTCTTGACGTCGCCGACCGAATCCTTCGGGTTGAGCGATTCGCGCTCGCAGATCACGAAGCCGCCGCCGATGGAGAAGTACAGCGCGCGCTTGATCTCCTTGCCGCTCTGGTCGAGCGCGACGAACGCGATGCCGTTCGGATGCGTCTCGAAGCTCTTGTCGCCGTACCACTTGATGTCCTGCGCGGGGTCGAACGGCACCATCTTCCTGCCGCCGAGATTCAGGGTCTTCTCGGTTTCGATGCGCTTCTGCTTCGCAGGGATTGCGCCGCTGTCGAGGGTCGCGGGCTCGTTGCCTTCCAGGCCGAGCATCGAAGCGAGATCGGTGAAGTGCCCCTTGCCGGTGAGCGACATCGAGGCGTAGAGCGCGATCTGCGCCCGCGCCGTCTTCTCGAACAGCTGCTCGGCTTCGAGCTTTTTCAGGAAGCGCTGCGCGGCCACCATCGGGCCGAAGGTGTGCGAGCTCGATGGCCCGACGCCCACCTTGTAGATGTCGAACACGCTGATCGCCACGAGACTCCTCCTGTTGTTGGTATGGGGGTAGCGTTGCGAAGGGCGGGACTAGTACACCGTCAGCCCCCTGCTGCGGAACTGGCCGCGCACGCGCTCGGCGAGCTCGGGCGTCGGCGGTTCGGTCTCCGCGAGCGGGTAATCGACGCCGAGCTTCTTCCACTTGTCCTTGCCCATCTGGTGGAAGCGCAGGATCTCGACGCGCTGCAGCGTCTTCAATCCGGCACAGATGTCGGCCACCCGCTCGACGTTGTCGTAAGCGTCGGTCAGGTTCGGCACCAGGACGAAGCGCACCCACATGGGACGGCCGAGATCCGACAGCCGCCGCGCGTAGTCGAGCGTGGGCTGCAGCGGCTGGCCGGTGACCCGCTGGTAGGTCTCCTCGTCGCCCGACTTGATGTCGAGCAGATTGAGATCGATGTCCATGAGATCGGCGTCCGACAGCTTCTCCCCGAGGCGCCCCGCAGTGTCGAGACACGTGTGGATGCCACGTGCCTTGGCGCGGCGGAAGATGCCGGTGGCGTAGGCGTGCTGCAGCACCGGTTCGCCGCCCGAGATGGTGAGCCCGCCCTTGGAAATCTTGAGCACCTTCTCGTACTTCGCGATCTCCTTCCACATGCGCTTCAACGGCACCGGGCGGCCGTTCTTCTTGTGCCAGGTATCGGGGTTGTGACAGTACTGGCAGCGCAGCAGGCAGCCGGTCAGGAACAGCACGAAGCGGATACCCGGACCGTCGACGGTGCTGCCGACCTCGATCGAATGGACGTGGCCGACGAGATCGTCGGTCGCAGCGGCGGCCTCGTCGGCGTCGCTCGCATAGATCGCGCGATACGACTCGTGGGTCTTGTTCTCCTTCGTGCCGTCGCGCGTGACCTCCAGCGCGTAACGGCTGCCGACGAGGGGTTTGCTTGCCACGGTGCGACGCCTCTCAAGCCTGACCGTGGAACGTGCGGTTCAGCACGTCGAGCTGCTGCTCCTTCGTGAGCTTGACGAAGTTGACCGCGTAGCCCGAGACGCGAACGGTGAGCTGCGGATACTTGTCCGGGTTCTCCATCGCGTCCTTGAGCGTGTCGCGGTTCAGCACGTTCAGGTTCGAATGGAACCCGTTCGAGCTGAAGTACGCATCGAGCCCGCCGACCGCGCGCGTGATGCGCTCCTCATCCGTGCCGAGCGAGGTCGGAACGACGGAAAGCGTGAGCGAGATGCCGTCCTCGGCGTCGTCGTAGGGCAGCTTCGCCACCGACAGCATCGCCGCCATCCAGCCGCTCGTGTCGGCGCCGTTGGAGGGGTTTGCGCCAGGAGCGAAAGGTTGCCCGGCGCGGCGGCCGTCCGGTGTGTTGCCGGTCTGCTTGCCGTACACGACGTTCGAGGTGATGGTGAGCACCGACTGCGTGTGCGTCGCCCCGCGATAGGTCTCGTAGTTGCGGATCTTGTTCATCATCCGCGTCACCAGCATCTGCGCGATGCTGTCGGCGCGATCGTCGTTGTTGCCGTATTTCGGAAACTCGCCCTCGACCTCGTAGTCGATGATGAGGCCGGTATCGTCGCGGATCGGCTTCACCTTCGCGTGCTTCATCGCCGACAGGCTGTCGGCGGTGTGCGAAAGCCCGGCGATGCCGCAGGCGAGGGTGCGCAGGATGTCGCGGTCGTGCAGCGCCATCAGCACCGCCTCGTAGCAGTACTTGTCGTGCATGTAATGGATGACGTTGAGCGCGTTCACGTAGACCTTCGCCAGCCACTCCATCATGGTGTCGAAGCGTTCCATGACCTCATCGTAGTCGAGCACGTCGCCCGTAATCGGCGCCAGCATCGGCCCGATCTGTTCGCCGGACTGCTCGTCGCGGCCGCCGTTGATCGCGTAGAGCAGTGTCTTCGGCAGATTCACGCGCGCGCCGAAGAACTGCATCTGCTTGCCGACCCGCATGCCCGAGACGCAGCACGCGATCGCGGCGTCGTCGCCGTACTTGGGCCGCATCATGTCGTCGGACATGTACTGGATCGAGCTCGTGTCGATCGAGCACTTGGCGGCGAAGCGCTTGAAGCCGTCGGGCAGCCGCGGCGACCAGCCGACGGTGAGATTGGGCTCGGGCGCCGGCCCCAGGTTGTAGAGCGTGTTGAGGATGCGGAAGCTCGTCTTGGTCACCAGCGTGCGGCCATCCTCGCCCATGCCGCCGATGAACTCCGTGACCCAGGTGGGATCGCCGGAGAAGAGCTGGTTGTACTCCGGCGTGCGCAGGAAGCGCACGATGCGGAACTTGATGACGAGATCGTCGATCAGCTCCTGTGCCTGCGATTCCGTGAGCGAGCCCTCGCGCAGGTCGCGCTCCAGGTAGATGTCGAGGAACGACGAGACGCGCCCTACCGACATGGCCGCGCCGTTCTGTTCCTTGATCGCGGCGAGATACGCGAAGTAGGTCCACTGCACCGCCTCGCGAGCGTCCGTCGCCGGCCGCGACACGTCGTAGCCGTAGCTTTGCGCCATCTGCCCGATCTGCTTGAGCGACCTGATCTGCTCGGCGAGCTCCTCGCGCAGGCGGATCACGTCCTCCGTCGAGTGCCGGTCGTCCAGCTCCGCGCGCTCGGCCTGCTTCGCTTCGATCAGGGCATCGAGACCATACAGCGCCAGGCGCCGGTAGTCGCCGATGATGCGGCCGCGCCCGTAGGCGTCGGGCAGTCCGGTGAGGATATGCGAGCTGCGCGCCTTGCGGATGTCCGAGGTGTACGCGTCGAAGACGCCGTCGTTGTGCGTCTTGCAATATTTCGTGTAGACCTTCCTGATCTCGGGGTCGGGCTCGTAGCCGTACGCCTTCAGGCTCGCTTCGACTACGCGCCAGCCGCCCTTGGGCATGATCGCGCGCTTGAGCGGCGCATCGGTCTGCACGCCGACGATGAGCTCGAGATCGCGGTCGATGTAGCCGGGCCCGTGCGCGATGATGGTGGAAGGCTCCTGCGAGACGTCGAGCACACCCTTCTTCGTCTCCTCGGCGAGCATCGGCAGCAGCTTCTCCCAGACCTTGCGCGTGCGCTCGGTCGGCCCGGCGAGGAAGCTGCGGTCGCCCTCGTACGGCGTGTAGTTGCGCTGGATGAAGTCGCGCAGGTTGATGCGCGACTGCCACGGACCCGGCTCGAAGTCGCGCCAGGGGTTGTTACGGGACTCTTCCGCTTCCTTCGGGATGGCTGCCATGGACATTCTCCGCACTGCAGGGTTGAAGGTTTTCTTTGTTCTCGTATCCGCCTGACTTGAACGCCCGGGCACGGCGGATTCGCCAGGGCGGGGCGGTTGCCCGGACCGCACGGTGTGGATCGTGCGCCTTACTTCGCAAGCTTCCAGGTGTGTCGCGCGATCATCAGTTCCTCATTGGTGGGGACGACCCATGCTGCAACGCGGCTCGCCGGCGTACTGATGCACCGCGCCCCGCTTGCCGCATTGGCCTGGGTGTCGAACTCGACGCCGAGCCACGCTGCCTGCCGGCACACGCCCTCGCGAATCGGTGCCGCGTGCTCGCCGATGCCGGCGGTGAACACGATCGCATCGAGCCCGCCCAGGGCCGCAGCGAGCGATCCCAATTCGCGGCCGATGCGGTAGACAAAGAGATCGATCGCAAGTTTCGCCTTCGGGTCGCTGCTCTCGATCAGTTCGCGCATGTCGCTGGAGACGCCGGAGACGCCGAGCAGCCCGGACTGCTTGTAGAGCAGGGACTCGATCGCGGCGGCGTCCATCTTGAGCTCCTGCATGCAATACAGGACCACCCCCGGATCGAGGTTGCCGGTGCGGGTGCCCATCGGCAGCCCGTCCACGGCCGTGAATCCCATGGTGCTCGCGACGCTCTTGCAGCTTTGCATCGCGCACATGCTGGCGCCGTTGCCAAGGTGCAGCACCACCGTCTTGCCGGCGGCCGCGCGCGGGTCGTGTTGCGGCAGCACGGAAGCGATGTATTCGTAGGACAGGCCGTGGAAGCCGTAGCGGCGCACGCCGCGATCGGTGATCGAGGCCGGCAGCGCGAAGGCCTGTGCCAGCGCGGGTGCTGTCTGGTGGAACGCGGTGTCGAAGCACGCGACCTGCGGCAGCTCCGGGCGGCGTTCGGCGATGACGCGGATCGGCAGCAGATTGTGCGGCTGGTGCAGGGGGGCGAGCGGGATGAACTCGGCGAGCTTCTCCAGTATCGTCGCATCGATGCGCACCGGCGCCGCATAGGCGTTGCCGCCATGCACCACGCGGTGGCCGACCGCGATCACGTTGGTGTCCGAAGCATGCTTGCGCAGCCAGCCGAAAAGAAACTCCAGCGCGCCCGTATGCTGTGGTGCTGCATCCTCGGCCCAGGCGTGTTCGCCGATGATCTTGCCGTCCGCGTCCTTGGCGCGGAAGCGGGCGCTGCCGTAGAGTTCCTCGAGGTTGCCGCTGACGACGGCTTCGAGGCCACCGCTTCCGACCAGGAACTCCGTGAACTTGAGGCTCGACGATCCGGCGTTGAGAACCAGGATCGCGTCGCTCATTTGAGCTCTCCCTTGGCGGCGAGCTCGCGCCGGTGATGCACGACGAGTGCTGCCACCGCGCACGAGGCGAGCCGGCTTTCCACGGAGTCGGCCCGGCTGGTGAGGGTGATCGGCACGCGCGCACCGACCACGATGCCCGCCGAATCGGCGTCCGCGAGAAACGACAGGCTCTTCGCCAGCACGTTGCCGGCCTCGAGATCGGGCACCACGAGGATGTCGGTCTGGCCCGCGACGGCACTGCTGATGCCCTTGATGCGTGCTGCCTCGGCGCTGATCGCGTTGTCCAGCGCGAGCGGGCCGTCGAGGATGCCGCCGGTGATCTGTCCGCGGTCGGCCATCTTGCAGAGCGCTGCCGCCTCCACCGTCGAGTCGAGCTTCGGGTTCACCGTCTCCATCGCCGACAGGATCGCCACCTTCGGCTGCTCGACACCGAGCGCGTGCGCGAGATCGATGGCGTTCTGCACGATGTCGATCTTGTCCTGCAGGGTCGGGAAGATGTTGATCGCGGCGTCGGTGATGATGAGAATCCGGTCGTGGTTCGGCACGTCGAGAATGAAGCAGTGGCTCAACCGCCGTTCCGTGCGCAGCCCCTTCTCGCGACTGACCACGGCGCCGAGCAGCTCGTCGGTGTGTAGCGACCCTTTCATGAGCATCTCGGCGCGGCCTTCGCGCACGAGCGCCACCGCCTTTTCCGCGGCCTCGTGACTGTGCGCCGCGTCGACGATCTCGTACGGCGAGACATCGAGCTTCGCGGCCTCGGCCGTGCTCAGGATCTTTTGGCGTGGCCCGACGAGGATGGGTGCGATGATCCCCATCTGCGCCGCATCGACGGCGCCCGCAAGCGCGAATTCACTGCACGGGTGGGCCACCGCGGTGTGCGCTGCCGCGATTCCCTTCACCCGCTCGATCAGGCGCTCGTAAGCCCTGCGCGTCTTGGAATTCATGAATGACCTCCACTGCACGAGAGCGCGCAATAGTATCACTCTGAATCTGACACGAAAGCGACGGCGCTACTTGTTGCAATGCAATCCCCCTCATGTGTCGACAAGCACAGTCTGGGATTGGTAATGGCACGCGTGTCGTTGGCCGGGTGCAAGGCACGGCACGCTTGACGCTGGCGTCCCGACTCTGCGACCCTGAGAACAGCATCGCCTGCTCAACACCATGGGTATGCGGCGCGACGGCGGTGCGAGCCGGCCCGACAAAACAAGACGAACGAAGAAACAAAACAGAGTGCAACCAAGCGGTAGGAGGTAGTACGCGTGGCCGGTTCGACTATCGTGTTCGCGGTAATCATCGCGGCACTCGCGCTTTTCATCTGGAACAAGATTCCGGCTGTCATCGTCGCCATCGGCGTATCGCTCGCACTGTTCTTCAGCGGCATTCTCACCGGAGGCGAAGTTCTCGCCGGCCTCGGCGATCCGACGGTCATTCTGATCGCTGGCCTGTTCGTGGTCGGCGCCGGACTGGAAGCGTCGGGCGTAACGACCTGGGCGGGCCAGGTGCTGGTCGCAAAATCCGGCGGCAACAAGACGCGCGCGTTTCTGCTGCTATGCCTCCTCGCTGCCCTGGCGACAGCGACGATCAGCGTGAACGGCACCGTCGCGGCTCTGCTGCCGATGGTGATCGTCGTTGCGCTGCGCCTGGGCGAGCCGACCTCGCAGTTGCTGGTGCCGCTGTGCTTCGCTGCCCATAGCGCGACGATGCTCACGCTGCTCGGTGCACCGCTCAACGTGATCGCGAGAAATATGGCGGAGGAGGCCGGCTACGGCATTGGCTTCTTCGAGTTTGCGGTCGCGGGTGTGCCGATCTTCATCGGCTCGGTGACCATCATGCTGCTGACCAAGAACTTCCTGCTGCCCAAGCGCAACGGGGCGTCGCTGCCCGCGGACTTCAGCGCTCACGCGCAGACGCTGGTTGAGCAGTACCGGATCGAGGATGGCCTGCACGCGCTGCGCGTGCGTGCAAGTTCGCCCTACGTCGGCAAGCCGCGCGCGGCGGTCGATCTCAAGAAATATCCCGGACTGAGCCTGGTCGCGATCCAGGAGGGAGAGGGCGGCAAGCCACTTTCGCGCACGGCCATTGCCGAAGGCGACATGATCCTGATCCGCGGCGAACGCGAGCCGCTCGGTCGGCTGGCGACGGAGCAGCATCTCGCGCTGCGTTCAGGGGACGAGTTGGGCAGCGTTGCCCAGACGCTCTTCAACAAGGGCTCGGGACTGGCCGAAGTGGTGATCCCGACCCGTTCGAAGCTGGTCGGTCAGACCGTGTTTCCCGGCATGTCGGCGCGCGATGGCGACCTGATGGTGCTCGCGGTGCAGCGCGGCGGCGAGGATCTCGGAGCGGCGCCGACCGCGCTCCAGGTCGGCGACCATCTGCTCCTGCAGGGCACTTGGCAGGCGCTCGACAAGCACCTGGCCGATCCGCAGGTGATCGTGGTCGACTCGCCCGAAGTGGTGCGACGGCAAGCGATTCCGCTCGGCCACCGCGCGTGGGAGGCGATTGCGGTGCTGGTGGCGCTCGTGGTCATGCTGGTCGGCAACTGGTTCCCGGCGGCGCTGGTGGCGGTGATCTGCTCGGTGGCGCTGGTACTCCTGCGCGTGCTCACTGTGCCGCAGGCTTACAAGGGGATCGACTGGAACACCTGCATCCTGGTCGGCGGCATGATCCCGCTCGCCACCGCGATGCGGAAGACCGGCGCCGCCGAGCTGCTGGCGGACCAGCTCATCCTGCTCGTCGGCGCCTTGGGCCCGCGCGCAATTCTCGCCGGTCTGTTCCTCGTCACGTTCGCGCTGACTTCAGTCATGAGCAACACGGCCGCAGCGCTGGTCATGCTGCCGATCGCAGTGGCGACCGGCGTCGAGATGGGGGTCTCGCCGATGGCGTTCATTATCGCCGTCACCGTCGGTGCGCATGGTGCGCTGCTCACCCCGGTAGCGACTCCGGTGAACCTGATGGTGGTGGGCCCCGGCGGGTACCAGTTTGGCGATTACTGGAAGTACGGCCTGCCGATCGGGATCTGGTGGCTGGTCGTGGTGGCTTTTCTGGTGCCGCTGTACTGGAAGTTCTGAAGTCCGGAGCGTCCGCCGGGACGGCGGACCGGATCAACAACGGAGTGACCCTATGGCTGTGACCGCCCCGCCTGCTGGCGACGATACGCTGTGGCACGCGCTGCCGACCGACGAGGTCATGCGGCAGCTTTCGACCAGCGTCGACAAGGGACTCGACAGCGAGGAGGCGCAGCGCCGGCTGCAGCAGCACGGGCCCAATCGTCTGCCGGAAGGCAAGAAGCGCGGACCATTCATGCGCTTCCTCTCGCAGCTCAACAACATCCTCGTCTACGTGCTGCTCGGCGCGGGCTTCGTCAAGCTCATGCTCGGCCTCTGGCTCGATGCAGGCATCATCTTCGGCGTGGTGCTGCTGAACGCTCTGCTCGGCTTCATCCAGGAGGGCAAGGCGGAGAAGGCGCTCGACTCGATCCGCAACATGCTCTCGGCCGAGGCGCGCACGGTGCGCGGCGGCAATGCGCGGATGACGCCGGCCGAAGAGCTCGTGCCGGGGGACGTCGTGCTGCTGGAGTCGGGCGACAAGGTGCCGGCAGATCTACGGCTCGCCGACGCCAACAATCTGCGCACCGAGGAGGCGGCGCTCACCGGCGAATCGGTGCCGGCGGAGAAGAGCGCCGCTCCCGTCGCGGAGAAGTCCACCGTCGGCGATCGCGACAGCATGGTGTTCTCCGGCACCATGGTCGTGTCCGGCCGCGGCACCGGCGTGGTGGTCGCCACCGGCAGCCACACCGAGCTCGGCAAGATCAACCAGCTGCTCGCCGGCGTGAGCGCGCTGGAGACGCCGCTGCTGCGCCAGATCAAGAAGCTCGGTTACACCATCACGGCGGCCGTCGCCGTCGTCGGCGTTCTCGTGTTCGCCTATGGCCGCTGGGTGATGGGGATGGACTTTGTGGAGCTGTTCCAGGCGATCGTCGGCATTGCCGTGTCGCTGATTCCCGAAGGCCTGCCGGCGCTCATCACCATCACGCTGGCGATCGGCGTGCAGCGCATGGCGAGTCGCCACTCCATCATTCGCCGCCTGCCGGCGGTGGAGACGCTGGGCTCGGTGTCGCGGATCTGCTCGGACAAGACCGGCACGCTTACGCTGATGGAAATGATGGTCGTGTCGGCGGCCGGCGCGCAGGCCGAATACCAGGTGAGCGGGAACGGCTACGCGCCTGACGGCGAGATCAAGCAGGGCGGGGAGCCGGCACAGAAGAACCGCATACTCGAACTGCTCGGCCGCAACTCGCTCCTGTGCAACGACGCCGAGCTTTTCCTCGCCGAGGGTGTGTGGAAGGTGGAGGGCGACCCGACCGAAGGCGCCCTCTATCCCTTCGCGACGAAGATCGGCATGAAGCGCGAGGACGAACAAAAGGCCTATCCGCGCATCGGCGCGATTCCGTTCGAGTCCGAGCACAAGTTCATGGCCACGCTGCACAAGGGCGCGGACGGCAAGGACGTGCTGTTTGTCAAGGGCGCGCCCGAAGTGATCATGGCCGCCTGCGACCGCCAGCAGCTCGCCGATGGCACGACGGCGCCGATCGATCGGGAGCACTTCCAGAAGGTCTCGGACAAGCTGGCCGGTCAGGGCGAGCGCGTGCTGGGGCTCGCGTGGATCGAGAATCCGGGAGTCAATGCGGGCAGCATCAGCCCGGCCGACCTGCCGCAGAACCTGGTGCTGATCGGGCTTCTGGGCCTGCTCGATCCACCGCGCCAGGAAGCGATCGCGGCGGTGAAGGAATGCCACGGCGGCGGCATCCGGGTGACGATGATCACCGGCGACCACAAGATCACCGCTGCGGCCATCGCCAAGATGCTCGGCATCGGCGACGGCAAGACCGCCATCACCGGCGCCCAGATCGAGGAGATGAACGAGGCGCAGCTGCAGGAAGCGGTGCGCGACGTCGACGTCTTCGCACGCACCAGCCCCGAGCACAAGCTGCGGCTGGTGAAGGCGGTGCAGGCGAACCGGCAGATCTGCGCGATGACCGGTGACGGCGTCAACGACGCGCCGTCGCTCAAGCAGGCCGACATCGGGGTGGCCATGGGCATCAAGGGCACCGAGGTCACGAAGGAGGCGGCGGACATGATCCTCGCTGACGACAACTTCGCCTCGATCAGCGCCGCGGTGAAGGAAGGGCGCACCGTCTACAACAACATCGAGAAGGCGATCCTCTTCCTGTTCCCGACCAACGTCGCGCAGGCGCTCGTGATCGCGGTGGCCATCTTCGTCGGCTTCACCCTGCCCATCACCGCACCGCAGGTGCTGTGGGTCAACATGGTGACCTCGGTCGCGCTGGGGCTCGCCATCTGCTTCGAGCCGCACGAGCTCGACGTCATGAGCCGGCCGCCGCGCGCGGTCGACCGGCCGATCCTCACCGGCTTCGGCATCTGGCGCGTGATCTTCGTCGGCTTGACCCTGCTCGCGTTCACGCTGTGGGCGTTCTTCTGGATGAAGGGCCAGAATGCCTCCGACGCGCTCGCGCGCACCGTCGCGGTCAACGCCATCACCATCGGACAGTGCTTCTTCCTGCTGAACAGCCGCTACCTGATCGACAGCTCGCTCTCGATCAAGGGACATCTCGAGAACAAATTCGTCGGACTCGGCATCGGCGCGGTGATCATCCTGCAGCTGCTGTTCACGTACGCGCCGCCGTTGCAGCGCCTGTTCGGCAACGAGGCGGTACCGCTCTACGTCTGGCCGTGGCTCATCGCAGGCGGCTTCGTGTTCTTCCTCGTGATCGAGCTGGAGAAACTCGTCATCCGCTCGAGCAGCAGCTTGAAGGGCATGGTCACCTCTGCCGAAGCCGGCACCTGATTCCCTGGAGAACGTTGATGCTGTACGTCGATATTCCTCACCGCTCGGAGATCGAGAGGCTGATCGCGCAGCGTGGGCCGGCGTGTCTGTCGATCTACCTGCCGACCACACCCGTCACGCAGGACACGCAGGCCGATCGCATCGCACTCAGGAACCTGGCGAAGGAAGGCCTCGATCAATTCCGTGCGGTGGACACTCCCAAGCGCGACCTGTGGCCGATCGAGGAAGAGATCGACGATCTCGTCGACGACGACGAGTTCTGGCGCTTCCAGGCCAGGAGCCTCGCGCTCTTCGCCACGCCCGAGCGCATCGTCACGTTCCGTCTTCCGAACCACCTGCAGCCGATCGTCGAGGCGTCCGACCGCTTCCACCTGAAGCCTCTCCTGCGCAGCGTGACGTGGCCGCAGGCCGCCTACGTGCTCGCGCTTTCGCAGAACGGCGCGCGCGTGGTCGAGGTCTCCGGCGATCTGCCGGCGGTGACGGTGAAGGTCGGCGGCATGCCGAAGGATGCCGCGAGCGCGGTGGGCAAAGCCTCCATTCTCGGACGCTCGCCGAGCGGCCGCCTGCAGGGGTCGGAGGGGCAGAAGGTGCGCCTGCGTCAGTACGCGCGCCAGGTCGATCACGCGCTGCGCGGACTCATCCATGGGCGCGAGACGCCGCTGATCCTCGCCGCCAATGAACCGCTCGATGCCATCTACCGCTCGGTGAATAGCTATCCGCACCTGGTCTCGGAAGGCATATCCGGCAACCTGGACACGCAGAGCGACGCGGACCTCGCGGCAGCGGCGCGTGGCATCATCGACGGTATTCATCGCAGCGAGCTCGCTGCCGTGCGCGCGCTCTTCGATGCCCGCTCGAAGGAGGGTCGGGCGACGACCGACGTCGCGCAGAGCGCTCGCGCGGCCACGTTCGGGGCCGTCGACACGCTGCTCGTCGACATCGACGAAGTGGTGCTGGGCACGGTCGGCGAGGACGGCAGCGTCACGCTCAAGGACGGTCCCTGCGCGGAGAGCTACGGTGTCGTCGACGAGATCGCCGCGCGCGCGTTCATGGCCGGTGCCCGAGTCCTCGGCGTGCGTCGGGCCGATATCCCCGGCGCGGCGAGCCTGGCGGCGATCCTGCGCTACCCGGTGTGATGCACATGGCACTCGGCGCAGAGGGCGCGCCGCCGGCTTGGCGCGAGAGGGCGGCGCGCGCCACGCGCGTCGCGGCGATGGTCTTTCTGCTCGCCGTCATGGTGGGCTGTGCGCCGCCGACGCTGCGCCGCGACTGGTCGAAGTACGACGGGCCTGGCGCGGCCGCATTCCATCAGGAGAACGTCCCGCCGCCGAACTTTCCGGACCCCATGGAGCCGGTGAACCGCGGCTTCTGGGGCCTCAACAACATCCTCGTCGTCGGCATCGCGCAGCCGGTGGGCGTCGTCTATCGCGCGATCATTCCGTCCTTCGTGCGCGATCGCATCAGCGACTTCTCGGCCAACCTGATCTTCCCGCGCAACTTCCTCGCGAACGTGGTGCAGGGGCGTTGGGGTGGCGCGAACCGCGAACTGCAGCGCTTCGTCATCAACACCACGGTGGGCATCGGCGGGCTGTGGGATCCGGCCACGCAGTGGTTCGGCATTCAGCCGGCCCTGCAGGACTTCGGGCAGGTGTTCGCACGCTGGGGCTGGCAGCCCGCGACCTACCTGACGCTGCCGGTGGTGGGGCCGAGCTCCACTCGCGACACGGTGGGTCTGGTGCCCGACGCGGCACTCGACCCGGCGACCTATTTCTTCCCTCTCGGACCGGCCCTGACCTACAACGATCTCGTCGATTCCATCGACGACTATTACCGGCGCGAGCAAAGCAGCGCCGACTTCTACGACGATGCCCGCCTGGTGTCGACCATCGCCCGCGACGCGCGCATCGCCGAGCCCGAGCTCACGCCGCGCAAGGAGGAGCGCACCGGCGCCACGGAGACGCTGCGGGCCGTGTTCCTGGCGCCGCGTGACCCGGGCTTCGCCACCCGGCTGTCCAACGGTTCGGTGCCGATGCCGGTCACGCGCAAGGAGCTGCCCTACTCGTACCGGATGCAGCCGGGGCGCGCGCCGCTCGTCTTCGTGGTGCCGGGGCTCTCCGCGCACCGCCTCGGCAATTCGACGCTGGCGCTGGCGGAGATGGCGTATGCGCGCGGCTTCTCGGTGGCGGTGGTGAGCAGCACGCTCAACTTCGAGTTCATCGAACAGGGCGGAAGCGTGCCGGTTCCGGGGCACGCGCCGGTCGATGCGCACGACGTGCACGTCGCGCTTGACGGCATCTCACGCGACCTCGCCGCGCAGTATCCAGACCGGATCGCGGAGCGCGTCTACCTGGGCTACTCGCTCGGCGCCTTCCACGGCTTCTACATCGCGGCTGAGGAGAAGCGCAATCCGCAGAGCGGGCTCGTGCACTTCGATCGCTACGTCCTGCTCGATCCGCCTGTGCGCCTGGTCTACGGCATGGAGCGGCTCGACGCCTTCAACAATGTCTACGCGTCGCTGCCGCCGGCCGCGCGCGATGCAGAGATCCAGCGTGTACTGTTCCAGGCGGTGGAGGTCGGCCAGAAGCTGCAGACGACGCCGAACCGCGGCGCCTACACGCGGATCGACGCCGTCGACGTCCACCACTCCACGCTGACGCCCGAAATCGAGATGCCGTTCAGCAACCAGGAGGCCGAATACCTCATCGGGCTCGCTTTCCGGCGCGCGCTGCAGGGAGTCCTGTGGACCACCCAGCAGCGCCAGGACCAGGGCGTGCTCCTGACGGAACGGCGCAACCTCCAGCGCCTGCCCGCGTACCGGGAGATCGGCGACTACTCGTTCACGATGTACATGTACGCGTTCGTCCTGCCCTACTATCGTGACCGGGTCGGCAGCGTGAGCTCCGGGGAAGACCTGCAGGCGAAGAACGACCTGCGCTCGATCGCGTACGGCCTGCACGACAACCCGAAGCTGCGCGTCTTCGCCAACCGCAACGATTTCCTCACCAGCGACGAAGACATCGACTGGCTGACCGCTCAGGTCGGTTCGGAGCACACCCGTTTCTTTCCGAGCGGCGGTCATGTCGGCAATCTGTACAAACCCGAGGTGCAGGCGGAGGTGATGGACTCGCTCGCGGATCTGCAGCCCGCAACCGACGCGGACAAGCCCGCGTCGGCAAGCGGAGCAGCGCGCTGACCGGCTGCGCGAGGCGCGCAACGCGGGAATCGTGGCTGCGGTGCCCGGCCGCCGCCGCATCTGGACATCCACGGGGAGGATCGTGACCACGACCGACCACGGCAATGCTGCTGTCGCCCCCGTGCGCAAGCCCGTCAGCGGCACCGTGTGGGTGACGGTCTACCTGCTCTTCGTACTGGCACCCTTGTTCGCGCTCCTCTTCGGGCCGCTGCGGCCGGCGCGTGATTTCTGGACCGAGTTCTCGGTGGCGATCGGCTATGTCGGGCTGGCGATCATGGGGTTGCAGTTCGGCCTCACGGCGCGCTTCCGCTACGTGACCGACCCGTGGGGCGAGGATGTCATCTACCACTTCCACCGCAGGATCTCGCTCGTCGCGGTGGCGCTGGTGATCGCGCACCCGATCATTCTCTTCGTCGTGCGCCCCGAGCTGCTGGCGCTGCTCAATTCCTTCCAGGCGCCGTGGCGTGCACGCTTTGCTGCTCTGTCGACCTACTCGCTGATCGCCCTGGTGGTGATGGCATTCTGGCGACAAAGGCTCAACATCCGCTACGAGACGTGGCACCTCACTCATATCGCGCTGGCCGTGGTGGCAGTCGCCGCCGGGATCGCCCACATGGTGGGCTGGAGCTTCTATCTCGACGCACCGTGGAAGCGCGCGCTGTGGATCGGCCTCACGCTCTTCTGGATCGGGCTGCTCGTGTATGTGCGGCTCGTCAAGCCGCTCTTCATGCTGCGCCGTCCTTACCTCGTCGCCGAGGTGCGCCGCGAGCGCGGCGATACCTGCACGCTGGTGATGCGCCCCGAGGGGCACGGCGGATTCCGCTTCGCGCCGGGCCAGTTCGGCTGGCTCACGCTGTGGGCGAGTCCGTTCCGCATCACCGGGCACCCGTTCTCGTTTTCCTCCAGCGCCGCAGTGGACGACGGTTGCGTCGAGATGACGATCCGCAACCTCGGCGATTTCACGGCACGCATCCCGACCGTGAGCGTCGGTGAGCGCGTCTATCTCGACGGCCCGTACGGCGCTTTCACCATCGACCGCAATCCGGCCGACATGCACGTGCTGATCGCCGGCGGCGTCGGCATCACGCCGATGATGAGCATCCTGCGCACGCTCGCCGACCGCGGCGATCGGCGGCCGGTGACGCTGCTCTACGGCAGCAAGGACTGGGAGTCGATCACCTTCCGCGAGGAGCTCGACGCCCTCGCGCAGCGACTCGACCTGACGGTGGTCCACGTGCTTGCCCAGCCGCCGGACGACTGGGCCGGGGAGACAGGCTTCATCGATGCCGCCCTCTTCAAGCGCCACCTGCCTGCACCTTACGCCGAGCACGAGTACTTCATCTGCGGTCCAAACCCGATGATGGATGCGATCGAAATGGCGCTCGGCGAACTCGGCGTGCCGCTGGCGAAGTACCATTCCGAGCGCTACAGCTTCGTCTAGGAGATTCCATGCGCCGCCTCTTCGCCGACCGCCTCGTCCTCGCCACGGCCGTGATCGTCATCCTGCTCTCGGCGCTGTTCGCG
>JAEUMX010000004.1 GCA_016791285.1 Burkholderiales bacterium | reverse complement strand
GTCTCCCAGTCCGGCAGCAGGGCGACGCGCAAGCTCGGGGCGAAGAAGGGGATCTCCGCCTTGAGCCGCTGGGCGTGGTGCGCGGTGGCCGTGACGACCACGAGCGGGCGTGTGCAGGCGGCCGCTTCGGCCAGGAAGAGTGCGTCGCTCGAGCCGTGCAGAACCGGCACGCGCAGGCGCGCGCCGGGGCGCGGCAGGTCGACGGGAAAAGTCATCGGGCGCATCGTGAGAGGGCGCCATTATAGGGAAAGAAACCGGAGCGGAGCCGCGCGGGGTCTGTGGCGGCGCACCGGTGCGCGATGGCAAGAACGCGAACCCGGCACCGCGCGATCGTCCTATCATGGGACTGGACAGGGCGGGGATATTCTCGAACGGGTGATGTGGACGCGCCAAGGAGCAAGATCACGATGACAAGACCGATTCTCTTCGCCGCACTCGCCATCGGCATCGTGCTGACCGGCTGCGCCGGGCGCCCCGCGCCGGTGCGACACGCGATCATGGGCGGGGCCAAGGTAGAGAGCCAGACCGCTGCCCCGCGACCCCGGGTTTCGCTGCCGCAAGTCGTCTATGTCGCGGACTTCCGGCTGGATGCGCAGGCGCAGGAGGCGGGCAGTGGCGCCCTCGAGCGTCCGCGCTTGTTGGACTTGCCTGGGGAGAGTCACGATGCGGCCGAGCAGGCGGCGAAGATCGTGAACCTGACGGCACAGTCGCTGACCGAGGACCTGAATCGGGCGGGGATACCCGCCCGCCGGCTGTTGCCCGGAGCGCCGCTGCCAGCGTCGGGTTGGCTCGTTCGCGGCGTCTTCACCGAGGCAAGCGAAGGCAATACGATGAGGCGGGCGGTGGTCGGGTTCGGTGCCGGCGCGCCCAGGATGGAAGTGCAGGTCGCGGTGAGCGACCTCGCCGATCGGCCCGAGGCGCCCTTCGTCATTCTCGGCGCCAACGCGGACCCGGAACGGCTGCCGGGAGGACTTCTCACCCGCAACCCCTATGTCGTCGCCGCCAAGTTCGTGCTGGAGAAGGGAGCCCCCGAACGCGACGTGAAGGCAACGGCGCAGACCATCGCCGACAAGCTCGTCGAGCTGCGGGACAAGGTGCGCGAGCGTGAGGGGGCGTCGAGCCGCTGAGCCAGGTTGGGGGAAACAGCGATGTTCATGGATCGGACTGACGCAGCGCACCGGCTCGCGGACGCGCTGGCTGCGTACCGGGGGGAGAACCCGCTGGTGCTGGCGATTCCGCGCGGCGCGGTGCGCATGGCGAAGCTGATCGCGTCGCAGCTCGGTGGCGAGGTCGACGTGGTACTGGTGCGCAAGCTCCCTGCGCCGGGCAGTCCCGAGTTCGCGATCGGGGCGGTGGACGAGACCGGCTGGACCTACCTCGCCGATCACGCGCGCCGCATGGGGGTCGACGATGGCTATATCCAGGCCGAGTGCGCCGCCCAGGTGGCGCTGATGGCGCGGCGGCGGGCACAGTACACGCCGGTGAGGCCGCCCATCGATCCCGCCGGGCGCACGGTCATCGTCGTCGACGACGGGCTTGCCACCGGTTCGACCATGATCGCCGCGCTGCACGCGATCCGTGCCAAGGGGCCGAAGAAGCTCATCTGCGCGGTGCCAGTCGCGCCGCCGGATACTGCCGAGCGGGTCCAGGGGTACTGCGACGAGCTCGTATGCCTGGCGACGCCTTTCGGTTTCTACGCCGTCGGACAGTTCTACAGGAGCTTTCCGCAGGTGGAGGACGACGAGGTGATCAGCGCGCTTGCCGGCGGGTGAGAGCGGAACATCAGGCGTGGCCGACCGGCCCGCTGTAGGGGGGCGGGACTAAATGCGGTCGCCCATGAATTGGGAGTCCGCCCACGGATCGCGCGGGGACCAGCTCGGGCAGAACTGGTGGTTGAGTTGGGCCAGGAAAAGGAGCTCTTCGACCACTTCGGCGCTGAAACCCTTTCGTCCCCCGCGGTCGTCGACGACGAGCCGGTTCACGTAGCGATCGAACTCGGGGTGACCCCACAGCGTGCAGAGCGGCTGTAGCAGATGGGGATAGGCCTCGATCGCGGCGCGCGCATGCGAGACCGCGGGGCCGGGATGCGAGGTCCGAGCGGGCGGTTCGGCGAGCGGCAGATGGATCTCGGGAAACCTAAGCTCACCGTGGGCGGGAGGCGCTTGTTCAGGGTCGGCGGCGGATGTTGCGTCCCGCTGCGACGGGGCATGCGCCTGACGCTGATCGCGCAGGATCACTTCGAGCCGCTCCAGCCGGCGTTCCACCAGCGCGAGACGCTGCATCGTGCGTTCGAGATCGTTGGTCGTTCTGATTCCCATCGTGAGCCTTTCCGCGGTTTCCGTCGGTCGATTGTCGCGGCTTCGACGGCGCTGGCCGAACGGCCGACGCCCGAAACACCGCGTCTGCCCGTGGGACGGGGCGTTCACGGGCTCGCGGGCGAGCGGTGCAGGAAGGGTGCCAGAGCTGGGCAGCCCCGGATGACCGGCGGGCAGCGCCGCCGGGGCGCGTCAGCGTGACGGGATCACGCGCGCGAACAGATCATCCAGACAGCGCTTGCCGCCGGAGAACTCGCGCACCGCCCGTGCCTCGTCGACGATCCGGCTCATGCGCCCGACGAAGCGCTGGTAGGGATAGACCTGGGTGTAATGCATGAGCGGCGTGTGCGCGCGGATCACGCCAGCGATGCGTTCGTAGTTGCCGGGGATCCGGCAGTCCTGCCGCTGCGCACCGCCTTTCTCGAGGTAGAAGGCCGTGAGGTTCCCGTTATCGTGGGACAGGCGCACCTCGGCGCATTGCAGCCCCGCCTTCTCGCCGATGGCGGCGAGGTTTTCGCGGTTGAAGTTGTACAGGTGGTCGATGTGGAAGCGATGGATCGGCGCGAGGCAGGTGGCCTCGACGTTCGGCACTTCGACCACGAGCAGGCCATCGGGCTTGAGCCAGCGCTTCACGAGCAGGATGTTCGCGTACGGGTCCTCGGTGTGCTCCAGCACGTGCCACATGGTGATGGTGTCGAAGCTTGCTGCCGGAAACTCATGATCCTGGGCGAACCCCGGCAGCACCTCGATGCCGTACTCCTCGCGCGAGTAACCGCCGTAGCCCAGGTTAGGCTCGATGCCGATGCCTTTGAAGCCGGCGCGGGTCATGAGGTAGAGAAACTCACCGGCACCGGAACCGATGTCGAGCAGCGCGCTGCGCCCGGCGAGGTAGCTCTTGATCTTCTCGTAGCGGTCGATCGCGACGAGCCCGCCGCGGTAGACGTGCTTGGGCTTCGGATTGAACGCGCCCTTGAACTGCACCCGGTACTCGTGCTCGTAGAACTGGCGCGCGTCCACCGGACGCGGATCGCTCCAGACCAGCCCGCACTCGCGGCAGACGACCGTGCGCAGGGGTTCGCGATCCCGATCAAGCGCGGCGACCACGTCCACGCTGTGCGATCCGCAGAGGTTGCAGGGGATGCTGCAGGATTCGGCCAAGGCGGCAGGTTGGGACAAGCGATTGGTTCCTGTGCGCAAATCGAAGAAGTCGAAAGTCTACCATCGGCTATGGAGCCGTTGCATGCGACTCGCCGCTCCAGGTCAAAGCCCGCGGCCGAACCGCCTTGCGCTCAGCAGATCCCGCGCGAGCGACCGATTGCGACGGGCACGCGGCGTCTGCCGAATTGGCCGTCGAAGACTTCGAAACGGCCGGCGACGGCGGTCCCGCAGTCGGGGCAGCGGCCTTCAGGGGTCAGGCGGTAGCTTGCGATGCGATGCCAGTCGCGCGCGATGAGCGGCAGCTGACACGCTGGGCAGGCGGTCGTGCCGCCGTACAGATCGTGCACGTTGCCCGTGTAGACGTAGTGCAGGCCTTTCTCCAGCGCGATGTGCCGCGCCCGGGTGAGGGTGGCAGGCGGCGTCGGCGGCAGGTCGTCCATCTTGTAGTCGGGATGGAAGGCGGTGAAGTGCACCGGTACGTCGGGTCCGAGCTCCTTCATGATCCACTGACACTGCGCCTGGATTTCCGCGTCGGAGTCGTTGCGGCCGGGGATCAGGAGGGTCGTGATCTCGAACCAGACGTCGGTCTCATGCTTGAGATACACGAGGGTGTCGAGCACCGGCTGCAGGTGGGCGCCGGTCAATTTCACGTAGAACTCGTCCGTGAAGGCCTTCAGGTCGACGTTCGCCGCGTCCATCTTGGCGTAGAAGTCGCGCCGCGCAGCAGCGTGCATGTAACCGGCGGTCACTGCCACAGTCTGGATGCCGAGCTCGTGACAGGCATCGGCGACGTCCATCGCGTACTCCGCGAAGATGACCGGGTCGTTGTAGGTGAACGCGACGCTGCGGCAGCCGTAATCGACTGCCGCCTGTGCGATCGCTTCCGGCGACGCCTGGTCGGCGAGCCGATCCATGTCCTTGGACTTCGAGATGTCCCAGTTCTGGCAGAACTTGCACGCGAGGTTGCAGCCCGCGGTGCCGAACGAGAGGATGGCGCTGCCGGGGTAGAAGTGATTGAGCGGCTTCTTCTCGATCGGGTCGACGCAGAAACCGGAAGATCGGCCATACGTGGTAAGCACCATGCGCCCGCCTTCCATCTTGCGCACGAAGCACGCGCCGCGCTGGCCTTCGTGCAGACGACAGTCGCGCGGACAGAGGTCGCACTGGACGCGGCCATCCGCTAGCGTGTGCCACCAGCGGCCAGGGTAGAGCGCGTTCATACGGACATCGGCGCGATCGCCACTTCGGTTTCGGCGTACTTGGCGACGGAATAGCGGAAGAGCCGCACGCCATCCGACCAGAACGACGCCGACAGTCCGGCCTTGCGCTTGAGCTCACCGAGGAACCTTGCCGGTTCGGGCAAATCCTCCCACACCTGCGGCAGGAAGGTGCCGCGCGCGCCGTCGTACTCGAGCACGACACCGTCTTCGCCCGGGCGCAGGCACGAGAGGGCCTCGTCCTCGCTGGCGAATTCGATCCGGGCAAGCGGCGAGAGGACCGAGACCTCGATACGGATTTCATCGAGCTCCTCGTGGCTCAAGGGCGGGAAGCGCGGATCGCGAAAAGCGGCGGCCACCGCGTTCGCCTTCAGGTCCGCGAGCAGCGGGCGGCGCGCGTCCAGACTGCCGATGCATCCGCGCAGAGCACCCTTCTTCCTGAGCGTGACGAAGGTCGCCCCCGGCTCGCCGAGCCAGGGCGCGTCCTCGCGGGCAGGTACCAAGGCACCCAGAGGCCGCGCGATTGCCGCGCGTGCGATCGGCAGCAGCACCGTTGCGGCATCAGGCGTCATGGCCGAAGCTCTCGTCGAAGGCGACGCTGCAATAACCGACGACGCGGTTGCGGTCACCGGCTGTGTCCCCGGAGTTGCGCAGATCGAGCACGTGCGGATGCAGGCCGTGGCGGCGGGCGGCGAGCAGCAGCCCGTTGACCGGCGTGCCGCCACACGCTTGCTCGTGGTCGATCGCGGCATCGAGGTTGAGGATCGAGTCCACCGTCTTGCGGTCGGTCTCCCGTGCGACCGCGTAGGGCAGGTAGTGCGAGAGGTCGGAGCTCACCAGGATCAACGTTTCCTCGCCGCCCCACAGTCGATCCAGAACCTCGGCGACTTCCTCCGGCGAGGCCCGGCCGACCGCGAACGGCACCAGCGAGAACGAATCGAGGACGCTCTGGAGGAAGGGCAGGTGCACCTCGAGCGAGTGCTCCAAGGCATGCACGCTGTCGCTTACGACCACCTGCGGCAAGTCCGCGACGCGCGCAATCGCATCGCGGTCGATCGCGACGGTGCCGAGCGGGCTGGCGAACGCCGCCGCAGCAGGCACGGCCAACCCGCGGACCGGCGTGCGATGCGTGGGCCCGAGCAGCACCACGCGCCTGATACGGTCGCGCGCAGGCCGCAGCGTCACATAGGCGCTGGCCGCGATCGGTCCCGAGTACACATAGCCCGCGTGGGGCGCGATGATCGCCTTGGGCACGGCCGCGCTCCCCGCCGGGTGCGCCTGCGCCAGCATCGCCGCCACGTCACGCGCGAGCGTGCTGGCATCCGCCGGATAGAAGAAGCCTGCCACCGCTGCAGGGCGGATCGAGCTCATGCCACCTCCTTTCTCGAATTGTAGTAAACGAAATGAGGTCTGCGCAGGGTCAATCAAGGTCGGCAGGGAAAATATATGCACGCCGCGGCCGAACCGGCGTCGAGGGCCAAATCAGTCATGGTGGCGCGGGAAGCGATGCTTGCCGCGGCGACCGTAGTCGCGGCGAATCAGCGAGAACTCGTGAAGGCGCGTCTGGACCCGCGCGTTGATCCCGTCGTCAGCCATCACGCCGCGCGCGTCGGGCGCTCCGGCGGGCAGACCCGTGAGAAGCTCGATCGCTTCGTCGACGGTGGCGACCGCATAGACCGCGAAGCGCCCCGCGCGCACCGCGTCCACGACGTCTTCGCGCAACATGAGGTGCGTCACGTTGCTCGCCGGGATCAGCACACCCTGGTCCGCCGTCAGCCCGCGTTTTGCACAGAGGTCGAAGAAGCCTTCGATCTTCTCGTTCACTGCACCGATTGTCTGCACGTGGCCGTGCTGATCCACCGACCCGGTCACCGCGAACGACTGCCGAACGGGCACCTCGGCCAGCGCCGACAGGAGCGCACAGAGCTCCGCCAGCGACGCGCTGTCGCCTTCCACCGGCTCGTAGGTCTGCTCGAACACGAGGCTCGCGGCGAGCGACAGCGGAGCGGTCTTGGCGAAGCGCGCGCCGAGGAACGACGCGAGAATCATGACGCCCTTGGCATGCAGTGCGCCACCCATGTCCACCTCGCGCTGGATGTCCACGACGTCGCCTTCCCCCAGCCGCACCGTGGCGGTGATGCGCGTCGGTTCCGCAAACTCGAAGTCGCCGAGCCGCAGCACCGACAGGCCGTTGACCTGACCCACGCGGGCGCCGGTCGAGTCGATGCAGAGGACATTGCGCAGGATCGCGTCGTGGACTTCGTCGCGCAGCCGATCGGCACGCCGCGCACGGGCCGCGATGGCGCGCTCGACTTCGGTCCGGTCCGTGACCGTCTTCCCCGCGGCCCGCGCCCAGTAGTCCGCCTCTCGCAAGAGATCGGCAAGGTCCTGCATATGCGCCGAGAGTTTTTCGCTGTCCTCGCTCGTGCGCGCGCCGTGGTCGACGATGCGGGCCACCGCGCCCCGGTTAAACGGAAGCAGTCCGTCGCGCCGGCATACCGTGGCGGTGACACGGGCATAGAAGTCGGCTCCCTCCGCGCCCCACGGGAGACGGTCGGAGAAGTCGACCTGGACTTTGAACAGCTCGCGGAAGTCGGGATCGTATTCGTGCAGCAGGTAGTAGAGCAGCCGGTCGCCGAACAACACGACCTTCGCTTCGAGCGGGACGGGCTCCGGCTCGATCGATACGATCGACACCGGACCAGAACACGCGGGTGGATCGATGCGGATCTCGCCGCTGCGCAGGCAGCGCTTCAGCGCCTCCCACGCGTCGGGGTGGGTCAGTACCTTGAAGGCATCGAGCAGCAGGTAGCCCCCGTTCGCACGGTGCACCGCGCCGGCCCTGATCAGCGTGAAGTCGGTCACCATCGCACCGAGCTGCGCCGCGTGGTCGACCCGCCCCACCAGATCTGCAAGGCCGCAAGGGTCCGCGAACACGACGGGCGGCCCCTGCGATGCGCCGTGGTCGACCATCACGTTCACCAGATAGCGCCGCAGCGCGGCGGGCAACGGCCCAGCCGGCCGGGCCTTGAGAAAGAGATCCGCGTTCTCGACCACGTCCGCGCCTGCCTCGTCGAGGTACGCGATCACCTGCGGGAGATCCCGGAATCCCGCCTTCACCTCTTCGACGAGCGGGCTCGCCGCGTACCGGGTGAACTCCTGGTTCAGCGCGTGCAAGGACGCCGGCTCGGGCTCGGTAGGGGTGCGCTCGATCTGCGCGCGCCGTGCGCGATATTCGTCGCTGTCGAAGATGGCCGGGATCGCGGTCGCGAGTCCGTCCACGAACGCCGCCATGGCGCGCTGGAGCCTCATCGCACGGCCTGCCGGCAGAGCGAGCGCGCGCGGCTTGCGAGCATCGGCGAAGTTCATGACGTAGCACCAGTCCGCGGCGGCCGGGCGGGCGGCGACTTCGGCGGCGAGGCAGTGCCGTACCAGGCTCTGCTTGCCGATCCCCGGCGGACCCATGACGTAGAGATTGAAGCCCTCGCGGTGCATGCTAAGGCCGAAGCTCACGGCCTCGACGGCGCGGGTCTGACCGAAGTACTCGGTCACGTCCGGCAGTTCGGCCGTCGTTTCGAAGGGGAGGGTGGCCGGGTCCCAGTGCCGAACCAGCTGATCGGGAGAAAGCGGCTTCAAGACCTGTTCTCTTGCTTTCGCGACGCGGTCCGAACGGTGGAGAGATCCATGATAACCCAGCCGCACGGCGTCGCGCCGACGTGAACCCAGCCGCTTCGGTCCGGGCGCGTTCGGGAGCCGGTTGCCCGCGCGGCCACGGATCGTGCATGACGCCGGGGTCAGACTTTCCGCGAAACACGTGGCCGAGCGGGCCTTGCGGCGGCAGGGAGCCGCGGCCGATAATGACCGGCTTTGCGACCATCCGACTCCCGTGAGCCGCTACTTCGCACTCGTTCCTGCTGCAGGCTTCGGCGCGCGCATGGGCGGCGCTCTGCCCAAGCAATACCTGCCGCTCATGGACCACTCGCTGCTCTACCATGCGGCGCGGCCACTGGTCGATGCGCCCTTCATCGCGCGGGTATTCCTGCTGCTGTCGCCGACCGATGAACGCTATCGGCGCCTCGATTGGCGCGCCTTCGGCGCACGGCTCACGGCACTGCATTGCGGCGGCGAGACGCGCGCGGCGAGCGTGCTCAACGGATTGCGCGCGGTCCGCGGCGAAGTTGCGGGGGACGACTGGGTGCTGGTGCACGATGCGGCGCGACCCTGTCTCGATGGCGAGCTTCTGCGGCGGCTGAAGGAGGAGGTCGACGACGATGCGGTCGGGGGGTTGCTGGCCCTCCCCGTCACGGACACATTGAAGCGCGGCGATGTCGAGGGCCGGGTCCTGCAAACCGAGTCCCGGGCGGACCTGTGGCAGGCGCAGACGCCTCAGATGTTTCGCTACCAGCTGCTCCTGGAGGCGCTGATCGAGGCGGGGACGGATGCGGTGGTCACGGACGAGGCATCGGCACTCGAGCAACTGGGCTACCGGCCGAAGCTCGTGCTGGGGGACAGCCGCAACCTCAAGGTCACCTATCCCCAGGATCTCACGCTCGCCGAGTTGATCCTCAAGACGCAGGCACGGTCATGAGGGTCGGCCAGGGTTTCGATGTGCATGCGCTGGTGACCGGGCGACGACTGGTCATCGGTGGGGTGGAGATCCCCTTCGAGCGCGGGCTCGCCGGACACTCGGATGCCGACGTGCTGCTGCACGCGATCACGGATGCGCTGCTCGGCGCGGCCGCGCTCGGCGATATCGGGCGGCACTTCCCCGACACCGATCCGCGCTACCGTGGCGCCGACAGCCGTGTACTGCTGCGGGATACCGTGCGCCTGCTCGCCGGTCGCGGTTTCAGTGTCGTCAACGTCGATGCCACGGTCATCACCGAGGCACCGCGGCTTAGCCGTTACATCCCCGCGATGGTGGAGAACATCGCCGCCGATCTCGGCATTGCCGTGGCGGCGGTGAACGTGAAGGCAAAGACCTGCGAGCGTCTCGGCTTTCTCGGCCGGGGAGAAGGCATCGTCGCCGAAGCGATCGCGCTCGTCACCGATGGAAGCAGCGCGTAGGCGCCAACCGGCCACACCGAGCCCTCCCTCCGGCCGGATCGCTGGCGCACGGCTCTTCTTCGCGCTCTGGCCAGATCCCCTCGCGCGCACGCACCTGGCCCGCTGGGCAGCCGACCTGCACCGCACCTGCGGTGGTCGCCGCGTGCGGGACGAACAATTGCACGCGACGCTGGCCTTTCTGGGCAACGTGCCGCTCGCGCGACTGCCCGAACTCGCCAGGCTGGCCGCGTGCGTGTCCGTTTCCGGCTTCTCCCTGCGGTTCGATGCGCCGGGCTGTTGGCCCCGGCAGCGCCTGCTCTGGGCGGCTCCCGCGGCAGTTCCGGACGATCTTGCCGTACTGGCGGCCAGGCTCGCCTCCGCCCTGCAGGCGGCCGGCCTCAGGGCCGAGGATCGTCCGTACTTTCCGCATGTCACCCTCGTTCGCGATGCCACGTGCCGGGGACTGCCCGTGCTCGATGGCTTCGCGTGGGACGTGGGCGAGTTCGTCCTCGTCGAGTCCAAACTGGGGTCGGCAGGCGCGACATACCGCTTGATCGGGCGCTGGCCGCTCGCGGCTCGGGTGCCGTCGGCATGAACGGCTAGGGGCGGGAAGGGGAAAGCAGGAAAAAAGCTGCGGAAAACGAATAGCCCGCGCCAGGAGATTCGCGGTTGGGAAAATCGCGTCCAGTTTTTCCCGAGGGGTAGAACGTGTTTTCCGCAGCTGGACGAAAGTCTACCTGCGGAGTACTTACGAATCCCTTACGTATATCGGGGGCCGAAAATCTACTCGCTGCAATGCATTCGTCATCACGAGTCACCCGTCACGACAGATCGCGCAGGCTGCGGTGGATGGCCTCCGTGGTTGCGGAAGGGCGTATGCCGAGCGAGTGGGACAACGTTTCCCGGCAGCGTCGATAGATGTCGAGGGCGTCGGCGAGGCGGCCGAGCTCGCGCTGTGCGAGCATGAGGCGCTGATAGGCCTCCTCCGCCAGGGGGTCGATGTCGAGCGCGTGCTGGTAGAGTTCGATGGCTTGGTCCCACTGGTAGCGCTGCTCGAGCGCTTGGCCGATCGCCATCACGCGTCTGCGGAACAGGGCGCGCAGCCGCTCGCGCGATTGCAGCATCCATGGTTGATCGTCCTCGGTCGCCATGAAGGCGCCACGGTAGAGACGGCGCATGAGCCGTGCGTCGCAGGGGATGCCGAATGAGTCCGCCGCCACGTCGCTGCCTTCCTCCTGGCGGCAGGCTTGTTCGAATGCCCAGGCGTCGACCCAGCAGATGCGCTCGTTCAGGCTGAGCTTGCCGTCCTTGAGCACCACGGCATTCTCGACCTCGATCAACCTCCGCAGTCGGTGCAGGGTGGCATCGAAGGCGCCCTGAGCGGCATCGCCGTCCGCGTCCGGCCAGAGCGCTTCGGTGAGCTGGCGCGTGTTGACGTCCTCCCGGCCGAGCGCGATGAGCGCCTTCAACAGATCGAGGGGCTTGTGCTGGGCCTTGCCGGAAGAGCGCAGCGGCTTGCCGTAGCGCTCGACCGTGAACCGCCCCAGGGTGTAGATCTTCACTGGCCACGGCCATTCCTGGACCGCGGGCGAGGTCGGAACGAGGCCGCGTTTCGCGATCAGGCGCCGCACGTACTCGGGCTCGATGCCCGCGTCCAGGGCGCGGCTGCAAAGGTGGGCCATCATGCCGGGCGCCGCGGCGGGGTAGAACGCCATGAGGTCCTGCTCGGCACCGAGCGCGAATGCGCGCTTCAGCACGCCCAGTCCGACTTCATGTTCCCCCGTCGCAAGAAGCGAGCGGGCGAGCGCGCACAAGCCGGTGAAGCGCAGCAGTGCGCTGCCGATGACCTCGGCCAGCTTGAGCGCATGCGCCAGCACATCGCGCGCGCGATCGTGGTTGCCGCATGCGATCAGCGTGAGCGCCAGCTGCAGCCGGAAGATGGTGCTGCCCATGCCCGAGCCGAGCGCATCGCCGAGCGTCAGATACTCCTCGGCGAGGTCGAGTGCGCGCTGCGTCTCGCCGCGATGGAGCAGGATCGCCGCACGCAGATACTGATAGTTCACCTTGTTCATCAGCTGGCCGGGGGTGAGCGCACATTGCATCTGCTCGGCATGGTGTTCGGCGGCTGCCAGGTCGCCGGCGACCAGGGCGGCGCTGGCGGCATGGTAGTGATGCCAGACGTCGAGCACGTGCACGCCGCTCACCTCGGCCAGGGTGAGCGCCTTCTGCGTCGCCTCCATGGCGCGCCCGACGTTGGCATCGAGCACGTCCTGAATGACCTCCCACATCAGGCACAGCTGCGCCGTCAGCGGAGCGACCTGGCGCGCCGCTGCCACGGCCTCGAGCTCGGCGCGAATCACGCGCGCGCCCCTGAGATCGCCGCGCCACAGCGCATACATCATCGCGAAGGTGGCGAGTTGCGCGCGCTGGTGCGAGTCCTGCAGAACGGGTATCAACTCGTGGGCGCGTCGTGCCCACTGCCGCAGGATCGGATGATCGAGCTTGCGCACCATGACGGCGACACCGCCGTTGATCACGCGCACTTCGATGTCGGCCGTCGGGTACTGGGGGTGACGTTTGCGCAGTTCCTCGAGCTCCGCGATCCAGCGGTCGACCTCGACGAACGAGCCCCACTGCAGGGTGAAGCTCTCCATGAGCGCGGACCACGTGACATAGAGACCGACCGGATCGTCTTCTCCCTTGAAGCGCGCGTACGCCCGTTCGAGCCACGTATAGCCGCACGCGGGGTCACGCAGGAGCTCGCAGCTGCCCTTGCGAAAGGAGAGCCAGGGTGAGGCTGCGATCACCGCCTCCGGCACCGCGTCGAGCCATGACGAGAGCGTCCGGTGCCGTGCCTGCGCGACGAGCGTCCACGCATGCCGGCGGATGAGCCGCGACAGATCGTCCCAATCCTGGCCGGCGATATAGAGTTCTGCCGCTGCCTCGATCTGGTGGTCCTGTTCCAGCAGCGCGGCCGCCTCGCGCCGGCGGTGCTGAAACTCCTGCGGCGAGAGCTCGGCGCGTGCCCGCTCGAGCAGGAAGCTGCGAAACAGCGGGTGGTACTCGTAGATGCCGTCGTGGCCGCCGTGCCGTTCGGTGAACATGTTCTGGCGATTGAGCTCGGCCAGGATGGCGCCGGCATCGCCCCGCCCGGACAGGGTGGCGCCCAGCGCGGCGGTCAGGCGCGGGACGAAGGCGGTGCGCAGCAGGAACAGGCGCTGGGTGACTGACGCCTTCAGGAAGCACTCCTCGGCGAAAAAATCGGCCAGAATCGGCGCCGGCAGCGATCCTGTCTGTGGCGGCGGCGCGCCTTCCCGGTACGCGTTCAGCATCAACGTGAGCCCCGCGGCCCAGCCGCCCGAGGCTTCCACGATCGGTTTCAAGACCGCCGGATCGTATCCCCAGCGGTGGACGAGCGCTGCGGCGTCCGCGTCGGTGAGCTTGAGCTCGTTCCAGTCGATGACGATGAGCTCGCGGCTCGCCTGCCAGCGCGCGAAACGCGCCGACGGATCCTCGCGACTTAGCACGATGAGCGTGCCTCCCAGCGTCATGCTCTTCAGGGCGGCTTCGACGATCGTCTGCAGTGCAGGGTCCGAGGCGACCTTTTCGAAGTTGTCGAGCACCAGTACCCAGGGTGGATCCCAGAGTCCGAACAGCATCTCGAAGTAGTTCCGGGCGAAGGTGTCGAGCGCCGGCAGATACTCGGGAGTGAGCTTGGGCAAAGGGTGTCGCGAATCGACCGTGGGGCCTGCCGCCAACGCGAGGTAGTGAAAGAACGTCGCGGGGTCGACGTCGCCCTCGTCGAGGGAGTACCAGACATATCGATAGCCGCTCGCGGCGAGCCACGACGCAGCCAGTGCGGTCTTCCCGGCACCTGCCGGACCGGTCACCCAGATCGCCGTGTGCTTGCCGGCCCGGTCCAGTCTCGCGAAAAGTTGCTCACGCGGCACCAGTTCCGTCACGTCGGGCGGGGTGAATTTCGCGAGCCGCGGGGGATGGCGCTCCATCAGCGGTGCCTCGCCTGCGCGTCCCTGCGGGGGGTGAGGCGTTGCGCAAGGGACGCCGCCGCGGACCGCAATGCGGCCCCGGTAGAAGGGGGGTACCGAGAAGCATCGGGACCGCCACGATCGATCGCTTGTTGCACGCGCCTTCCGCTTATTCTTGGGGTTGGTTGGGCTCGCCCGATTCTCTCGCGGGCCGAAATGGGCGCTTGGCGCCCTTTCGGCTTCACGTTGCCCGTCAACTACTTCTTCAAAATGGCACGGCTATCGCGCAAAAGCAAATCTGCCAAATTGGTAGATTTCTGTCGATATCTTGATTTGAAAGGGAATTTCCTGGGGCCCCGCGTGTTCGAGAGCGATTTTTACATCGAAGAGTGTCGAAAAGCTTGGTCGCAGTGGGCGACGCTCGCGCTCATGTCCGTCAGAGATAGATGCAGGTTTCGAGATGACCGGCGAGCGCGCGCTCGTCGATCTTCGTGTAATCCTTCTCGAACATCTCGGAGACGAGCTGCTTGACGTGGTGGCTCAGGTGGCCCTTGATGAGCCCCAGAAAGCCGGGCGCGGAAACCAGGATGAGACGCTGGTAGGCATTGGTCGTCCGCCCGTGATCGAGCGCCTTGCAAAGCTGCACGGCGAAGTGCTCGGCTTCCACTTCCTTCGGCGCATGTCCCGAGATGTACGCGCCATGCCCGTTGCCGGCGCTCTGGAAGTGACCGGGGCGATCGCTGACGAGCTGGGAGCCCTTTTCCCGGCTGGCCGGATGGGCGAACTCGCCAATCTTGCGCAGTCCCTTCTTCGGGCCATCGTTTGCGTAGAGTTTTGCCGCGGCTGCGTTGGCCACCAGTATCCACGTCGTGGTCATTCTGACCTCCCTTGCTATGTGCTTGAGACGATTATATCCGAGCCGGCGTGTCTTCTCCTTCGGCCGAGCGACTCGGGACGGGCAGGGTGACCCGTGCTTCCGTTCCGCCTCCTGCGCGCGGCACGAGATCGATGCGGCCGCCATGCGAACGGGCGATGCGATCGACGATCGCGAGCCCCAGGCCGGCGCCCGGCGTGCCGCGGGCGACATCGAGGCGCGTGAAAGGCTGCAGCAGACGTTCGACGTCATCAGGTGGTATGCCGGGGCCACGGTCGAGCACGGAGATAACGACCTCCCGATCTTGCGCCCGGGTGCGGATCAGCACTTCTCCGCCGCCGTGCCGCGCCGCGTTCTCGATCAGGTTTCCGACCAGTCGTTCCATGGCGACGGGGCGCAGGGCAAGACCGGGGAGAGCGCCCAGGTCGGATTGCAGAAACACGTGACCGATCGGCGTGCGGCGTGCCGCGGCTCGCTGCACGATCGCATTCAGATCCGCACCGACGATTGCCGGTTCGGCGCTCTCGTCGCGCGCGAAATCGAGGAACTGCCCGATGGCGGTGTCCATGTCCGCGATGTCCTGCACCATGTCCGCCTTGAGTCTGGGGTCGCTCTCGCCCAGCATCTCCAGCGCGAGCCGCAGTCGCGCGAGCGGCGTGCGCAGGTCGTGCGATACGCCTGCGAGCAGGAGCGCGCGGTCGGCGTCGCGGTGCGAGAGGTCGGCCGCCATCTGGTTGAATGTCCGGGCAAGCGAGCGGATCTCGCTCGGTCCACGCTCCGGCAGCGGCGCCGACGGTTCGCGCCGCCCGATCCGGGTCGCGGCCGCGGCGAGGGTGCGAAGCGGTTGGTTGATACGCGAGATGATGAGGATCGCGCCGCCGAGCGACAGTGTGAACACGACGGCAATCCATGCTACCCAGTGCCACGGAAACGGGTGCTGCATCAGGCGCGCGCGCGGAATCGACACCCAGTAGGGTTCACCGTCGGCGCGAAAGGCGACCCAGAGCGCCGGCACGGGCCGTCCGCGAAACTCGATCTGCGCGGGCTCGCCAATCAGGCGCGATACTTCCGAGCGCAGCAGGGGAAGAAACGGCCGCTCGTCGAACGAGGGTCGATCCGACGCCGCGGGCGGCGCCGCCGTATGCACGCGTATGCCTTCGCGCTGGGAGAGCGCTTCCAGCAGCGCCACGCGCTCGGCCGGCTGCGCGCTCGCGAGTGCGGCGCGGCTCAGGTTCACGACGCTCGCGATCTGTTCGGCCAGATGCCGCGCATGCGGCCCGCGGTCAGAGGCACGGAAGACCTGAAACAGCACCACCTGGCTCACCACGAGCAGCAGCGCGAGCACCAATACCGTGCGCCAGAGCAGCGAGCGCGGGAAGAGCGACATGGTCAGCGCTCTTCACCCCTGACCGCCTTGCCGTCGGGCACGAATACGTACCCGAAGCCCCAGACGGTCTGGATATAGCGCGGGTGTGCCGAGTCGTCCTCGATCAGGCGCCGCAGCCGCGAGACCTGCACGTCGATGCTGCGCTCGAGCGCCTCCAGTTCGCGGCCGCGCGCAAGCTCCATCAGCTTCTCGCGCGACAGAGGCTGCCGCGGATGCGTGACGAGCGTGCGCAGCAGCGCGAATTCGCCGGTCGTGAGGGCAACTGGATCGCCGTTGCGGGTGAGCGCCCGCGACGCGAGATCGAGCGTGTACGGCCCGAAGCGGACGGCGGGCGCATCGGCCCGCGGGGCGCCCGGATGGGGTGACGGCGGCCGACGGCGCAGCACCGCGTGGATGCGCGCCACCAGCTCGCGCGGGTTGAACGGTTTCGGCAGATAGTCGTCGGCCCCCATCTCGAGCCCGACGATGCGGTCGATGTCGTCGCCCTTCGCGGTGAGCATGACGATGGGCACCGTCTCGCCGGTGCCGCGCAGGCGGCGGCACACGGCGAGGCCGTCTTCGCCGGGCAGCATCAGGTCGAGGATTACGATGTCGACCGTATCGCGCGCCAGCATCTTGCCCAGCATGACGGCGTCCGCCGCCACCAGCACGTCGAAGCCCTGCTCGCCGAGGTAGCGATGCAGCAGCTCGCGCAGCCGCGCGTCGTCGTCCACCACCAGCACCCGTCGTTTACGCTCCGGCATCGTCATGGCTTGCGAGTCGCGATGGCGCTCATGCTAGCCGCAGCGGCCGTGCGCGTGCACCCCATGTGTAACGATTCTTTGCGCGGCGCCGGATCCGAAACAAACGGTTACACACTGGTCAGCGCGCGCAACACCGCCCTTACAGATCGGTCGTAGCATGGATCAACGCGGCGTGGCCGGATCGTTGGACTGAAGCGGCGATCGGTGCGAACCGCGCACAACCAATCGGAGACGATCATGAGAGCGAAGCTATCGAAGACTCTTCTTGCAGCCAGCCTGTACGCGCTCGGCCTGGCCTTTGCGAACGCTGCGCCCGACGCAGCCACCGGCACGGACACCGCGCCGCAGGCCGGCTGCAGTCACGAACGCGGTGCCAGCCGCGAACACGGGCGAGCCCGCTTCGACGCGCGCTTCGAGCGACTCGACACCGACCGCGACGGCGGCGTGAGCAAGGCAGAAGCGGACGAGGGCGCGCCGCATCTCGCCCAGCGCTTCGACGAGATCGACGCGAACAAGGACGGGAAGCTCACACGCGAGGAGATGCGAAGCGCCATGCACGCCCGGATGGCGCAGTGCAAGCAGGATCGCGATCGCTGTCGCGCGGCGATGAAGGAGCGCTTCGAGGCGGCGTGGAAACGTGCCGACACGGACGGCGACGGCATGCTGTCCAAGGCCGAGGCCGAGCAGGGCATGCCGCGCCTGGCCCGGCACTTCGACCAGGTGGACACCGACCGCGACGGTCGCATCACGCTCGCGGAGATGGACGCGGCGCGCACACGCCAGTCGCATCCGCGCCGGATGCCGAAGCCCGACGCGGCACCGCCGGCGCAGCCACAAGGCTGAATCATTTCGCCGCGCCGGGATCGTCCATCATGAGCTTGTACGCGACGTAGTACTTGTAGACATTGCGCACGTACGTGGGCGTGCGCAGTCCGAGCTTTTCACCGTAGACGATCTCGACGTTGTTGAACCACTGATTGGGATCGAGGCCGCGCCGCTCTGCTTCGGCGCGCATCGCCGCGATATTGTGCGCGCCGGCATGATAGCTCGCGCTGGCGAACAGGTTGCGGTTGGTATCGTCGAAATCGGCGTCTTCGAAGTGACGGGCCATGAGTTGGTCCATGTACTTGGCGGCGGCATGAATGTTCGGTTCCACGGTGCGGATGTTGCCCACCTTGAGGGTCTTGCCGATCTGCGGCATGACCTGCATGACGCCGACCGCGCCGTGGTAGTTTTCCGTCCGTTGATCGAGTCGCGACAGCTGATATCCCTGTGCCGCCAGCATGAGTGGATCGAAGCCGTACTGCTCGCCGTATTTCCGGAAGAGCGCGAGCGTGTTCTGGAAGCGCTTGATCTCGGCGTCCGCCATGCTGTTGCCGATCTGTCTCGTGTCCTGTATTGCCTGCGCGAGCCGTGCTTCGTGCACGCGCTCTTTCCTGCCGGCCTCCTCGAAGAACGCCGTGAGCTCGGCATGCAGCTCGGGACTGTCCTTGCGGATCGCCCACGCGACGACAGCGCCCGTGCCGACGGCCGCCTGATCGTTCACCTTGACGTTTGGCAGGACGCGGGCCCACGGCCGCGCTTTCCAGTCGTCGACGACGATCACCTGCAGCAAGCCCGCGTTCAGCATCTCCATCATGTCCTCGTCCTCGAGCGCTTCGGGTACGAGCACGAGCCTGACGGGTGCCTTGCCTTCTTTTCGAAGCCGGTCGTTCAGGGTCTGCAGACTCTCGTGATAGCTCGATGACTTGCGCACCTGCACGGTCTTGCCCGCGAGGTCTTCGACCGATGCGATGACCGGGCCGTCCGGACGCGTCAGCACGAGCTCGGTGCTGGGCTTGCGGTCCGCAGGCGCGACGAAGTCGACCAGCTTCGAGTGGCTCTCGGTCACGCCGCCGGCCACGTCGGCGAAGCCGTCGGTGAGGTCGAGCAGCAGATCGTTGCGCGCGGTCGGAATGAGTTTCACCACGAGCGGCCGCTTGCCGAGTTTTTTTCGGTACTTTCGGTTGAGATGGCGCTCGAAGTCGCGTGCGAGCTGCGCCGACAGCCCGACGGCGCGGCCCCCGTCGTTCACGTAGAGGGTGCGGCTGTATGGCACGGCAAAGCGGATCAGGCGGCGCTCGAGCATTTCGTCAAGGTCGCCCTTCCACGGCGCGGCCGCGACGACCTGCGGCCCGGCGGCGTGGGCAGCGTAAGCGAACAGGACGAGAGCGGCCAGGACCAGGCCACGCATCGGACGTACCTCCTTGGGGGTAAGGGACCGCGGGACGCGGAATGCCCTCGCGGGTCGACTGCAACCCGCATGGTAGCGAATGCGGAAGACGGAGTCATGACCCGGACAGCGCCGGGTGCCGGGCAGTGCGCTCGTGCCGGATCGGCGAGGGTCGTGGATAATGCCGCTTTTCCAACTCATCGACCGGTGTCGTCCGGCATCTTCGCACGTGGCCCAATACGTCTACAGCATGAATCGGGTGAGCAAGGTCGTGCCACCCAAGCGCGTCATTCTCAAGGACATCTCGCTTTCCTTCTTCCCCGGCGCGAAGATTGGCGTGCTCGGCTTGAACGGCTCGGGCAAGTCCACCTTGCTGCGGATCATGGCGGGCGAGGACGGCGAATTCGACGGCGAGGCGACCCCGCAGTCCGGTCTGCGTGTGGGTTTCCTGCCGCAGGAGCCGCGGCTCGACCCGGACAAGACCGTGCGCGAGGCGGTCGCGGAGGGCACGGGCGACATCGCGGAGGCGAAGCGGCGGCTCGACGAGATCTATGCGGCGTACGCCGAGCCGGATGCCGATTTCGAGCGCCTCGCCAGCGAGCAGGCGAAGTACGAGGCGATCCTGGCCACGGCCGGCGGCGACAGCGAACACCTGCTGGAAATCGCCGCCGATGCGCTGCGGCTGCCGCCCTGGGACGCGCCGGTGGCCCAGCTCTCGGGTGGCGAGAAGCGGCGCGTGGCACTGTGCCGGTTGTTGCTCTCGAAGCCCGACATGCTTCTTTTGGACGAGCCGACCAACCACCTCGACGCCGAGAGCGTGGAGTGGCTCGAGCACTTCCTGCAGAAGTTTCCCGGCACCGTCATCGCGGTCACCCACGATCGCTACTTCCTCGACAACGCCGCCGGGTGGATTCTCGAGCTCGACCGCGGCTACGGCATCCCGTGGCAGGGCAACTACTCGTCGTGGCTCGCGCAGAAGGAGGAGCGGCTCGAGATCGAGGCGAAGCAGGAGGCGGCACGCATCAAGACGATGAAGGCCGAGCTCGAGTGGGTGCGCCAGAATCCGAAGGCGCGGCAGGCAAAGAGCAAGGCCCGCATCGCGCGCTTCGAGGAGCTCTCCTCCTACGAGCACCAGAAGCGCAACGAAACGCAGGAGATCTTCATTCCCGTCGCCGACCGGCTCGGCAACGAGGTGATCGAGCTTTGCGACGTGACCAAAGGCTACGGCGACCGGCTCCTCATCGACAAGCTGTCCTGCAAGGTGCCGCCGGGCGCCATCGTCGGCATCATCGGCCCGAACGGCGCCGGCAAGTCGACCCTCTTTCGCATGCTCACGGGCAAAGAGCAGCCCGACCGCGGCAGCATCGTCATCGGTCCCACCGTCAAGCTTGCGGTGGTCGAGCAGACGCGCGAATCCCTCGACGACGCGAAGACGGTGTGGGAGAACGTCTCGGGCGGTGCCGATCTCATCACCGTCGGCAAGTTCGAGATGCCCTCGCGCGCCTACCTCGGGCGCTTCAACCTGAAGGGCGCGGACCAGCAGAAGCTGGTCGGCCAGCTCTCCGGCGGCGAGCGGGGGCGGCTGCACCTGGCGAAGACGCTGCTCGAAGGCGGCAACGTCCTGCTGCTCGACGAGCCGTCGAACGATCTCGATGTCGAGACCCTGAGGGCGCTCGAGGATGCACTGCTCGAGTTTGCCGGCACCGTGCTGGTGATCTCGCACGACCGCTGGTTTCTCGATCGCATCGCGACCCATATCCTCGCCTTCGAGGGCGACTCGCGGGTCGTGTTCTTCGACGGCAACTACCAGGAATACGAAGCGGACAAGAAGAGGCGGCTGGGCGAAGAGGGCGCGCGGCCGAAGCGCATCCGCTTCAAGCCGCTCAAGTAGGAGAAGGTCGGATGCCCCCCAACCGGGGCATCGACCATCAGGGTTCGGAGGCGGGTGCGGCGATCGCCACCGGGGTGCCGGACGACGTCGTCACGGGGTCGGGGGATTCCGCGCTGCTGACGGGTGTCGCGGAGGGTTCATCGGGTGCGGTAGCGGCAGGGGCTGCGGCCGGCGCCTCCTCGGACTTGCTTGGCGGCTCGTCTGCATCCTCTTCGTCATCCAGGTCTTCCCGCGGCGGGTTGCCGTCCCAGATGAGGTTCCTGCGTTGCTGCATCCAGGCCTCGCGCACGAAGGAGTATTCGTCCACGGCCGCGTCGCTCACGAACTCCTGCGCCTCAAGCGCATCGGCGCGCAGGATCACGAACGTTGCGCCATAGACGATGTTCGAGGCGCGCACGTCGCTGATGAGCCAGGTCGGCGGGTAAAGAAAGATGTCGACACCCACGCCGACGCCGTCGCGAAAGGTCGAGGGTCCCACCAGCGGCAAAACGAGATAGGGGCCGGATGGAACGCCCCAGACGGCGAGGGTCTGGCCGAAGTCCTCGCGATTGCGTGTCAGACCGTCCCGGCTCGCCAGGTCGAAAAAGCCCGCTGCGCCGAAGACGGTGTTGATCACGACGCGCTCGAGGTCGCGCGCTGCCTGAGCGAACTTGAACTGCAGGGTGCCGTTCACGACCGTGATCACGTCGCGCATGTTGTTGACCATGTTCGACAGCCCGGTGCGCAGGAACTGCGGCGTGAGGCGCGTGTAGATCGTTGCCACCGGCTTGATGAGCGCGGTGTCCGCCGCCTTGTTGACCGCGAACACCATCCTGTTCATCGGCTCGAGCGGGTCCTTCCTGTTTGTCGTGGCACAGCCCGACAGGATCGCGAGGACGAGCAAAGCCGCCGGGAAGGTGTGGAAGCGGAAGGGTGGAACGTTTCGCACGGTCAGCGTCCGTATGTGATTTTTCGCCACTGTAGCGAGGGAAGGCGGATTATAAACGGGTAGGGTTGCTTTTCCGCAACGCATGCCGCAACGCCGCTTCGGTTTCCACGGGCGCGCGGCGGGTCGAGGAAACGGTCGGGGTCAGCAATAAGCGTTCCGATACGCTCCCAGATCCTATAATCCGAAGCGCAATCGAAAACACGGAGCGCGCCCATGATCCAGCTCGAAGATCCCTCCCTGTTGTGCAGCCGGGCCTATCTCGGCGGTCAGTGGATCGACGCCGCGGGGGGTGCGACGCTGCCTGTTCTCGATCCCGCCAGCGGCGAGCAGTTTGCTGCCGTTCCCGCCCTGGGCGTCGACGCAGCGCAGCGGGCGATCTGTGCGGCATCGGCGGCCTGGCCCGACTGGCGCTCGCGCACGGCGAAGGACCGCGCGGTCGTGCTGCGCCGCTGGTTCGATCTCATCCTGGCGCACCGTGACGATCTCGCCGTCATCATGACCCGCGAGCAGGGCAAGCCGCTCGCCGAAGCGCGCGCGGAGGTCGCCTACGCCGCATCCTTCGTCGAGTGGTTCGCCGAGCAGGCGAAACGCGTCTGCGGGGAGACGCTGCCCGTGATCCAGCGTGGCAAGCGCATGCTCGTGCTGAAGCAGCCGGTCGGTGTGTGCGCTGCCATCACGCCCTGGAATTTCCCCGCCGCGATGATCACGCGCAAGGCCGGTGCGGCGCTCGCGGCGGGTTGCACGATGGTGGTGAAGCCTGCCGAGCAGACACCGCTCACGGCGCTTGCGCTTGCCCTGCTGGGCGAGCGTGCGGGCATTCCGGGCGGCGTGTTCAACGTGATCACCGGCGATCCGGTCGAGATCGGTCGCGTGCTCACCGGCAGTCCCGACGTGCGCAAGCTCACGTTCACCGGCTCCACGGAGGTCGGCCGCCTGCTCATGCGACAAAGCGCGGACACGGTGAAGAAAGTCTCCTTCGAACTCGGCGGCAACGCGCCCTTCATCGTGTTCGACGATGCCGATCTCGATGCGGCGGTCGAGGGCGCCATGGCGTCGAAGTACCGCAACGCGGGTCAGACCTGCGTCTGCGCGAACCGCATTCTCGTCCAGCGCGGTGTGCACGACGCCTTTGCCGCGCAACTCGCCGCCAGGGCGGGCGCGCTCAAGGTCGGGGCGGGCACCGAGCCCGGGGTGGAGCAGGGTCCGCTGATCGACGTGCCGGCGCTGGAGAAGGTCGAAGCGCATGTGGCGGATGCGGTGGCGAAGGGCGCCCGGGTACTGGTCGGGGGCCGCCGCCATGCGCTCGGTGGCACCTTCTTCGAGCCCACCGTCATGATCGGTGTCACGCCGGACATGTGCGTCATGCGCGAGGAGACGTTCGGTCCGGTGGCGCCGCTCACCTGCTTCGATACCGAGGACGAGGCGATCGCGCTCGCCAACGACACGCCATCGGGGCTCGCCGCCTACTTCTACAGCCGCGACGTCGGCCGCGTCTTCCGCGTTGCCGAAGCGCTGGAGTTCGGGATGGTCGGGGTCAATACCGGTGCCATTTCGAACGAAGTGGCACCGTTCGGGGGCATGAAGCAATCGGGCATCGGGCGCGAAGGGTCGAGCCACGGGATCGAGGAGTACCTCGAGATCAAGTACGTGTGCCTCGGCGGCCTGTAGCGGGCTCGGGAGCGCGCTCGCCGATCGGCCATCGATTCCCGAGTCGGGTAATACTCACCTTGCGTTTTCGCCGCAGCGTCCTAGACTAAGATTGCTCTAGAAGTTGCCGAGGAGAATCATCCGGCGCCTGCGCGCCGCTCAGCATGGGGGAACAGGTCATGAGGAAGCGTGCCGTCTTCGCGGTTGCGATCGCAGTCCTGGGCGGGTTGCTGTGGACCCAATACACCTGGAACCCGTTGGCATTGGCCGATGCCGCGCCGGCGCAGAGCGTGGCCACCGATGGCGCCGCGCAGCCGGCGAATGCGACGCCGGCAGACGCGCCGGTGGTCGACAATCCCGGCTTCTATGCCGGTGAGGCGGGCCTCGGTCCCTCCGCGCGCGCCGGGCGCGAGATCTGGTACAAGGCGACCGCGGGCAACGCGCGCTTCCATACGTACACGTTTCAGCAGCGCGTCGGTGTATTGATCGACTGGTATCGCGTGCTCAACTCGAACGAGCGTGACGACCGCTTCGCGGCGTGGGGCATCATCAACGATCCCGGCTGCTGCAAACCGGGGAGCGCAGGGTGTCCGGCGAAGAGCATCGAGGAAACGTACGGCTTCGACTATTGCCCCGGCGACGATCAGCTGCTCGCGTTCGTCGGCAGGCAGGGCTACCGCGATCCGGCGTGCAGCTTCCAGGACGCGCCGGCGGATACCAGTGATCCGCACCTCACGACAGCCGATCAGCGACAGTCCGCGTGCGATCTCGCATTCGGCACCTCGACCGGCGCGCTCGGATTTCGCAAGTTCCCCAATCCGCGCTTCGACAAGGACCGCTGGGTGAAGGTGAATGGCAGCCTCGCGAGCTGGGACGGGTTTCGCCAGCGGCTTTCGAGCGATCCGGCGTCCAATGACTCGCGCGTGAGCCGTCTCGCCGACGGATCGATCGAACCGCCCTTCCTGATCGGCATATCGTGCGGATCGTGCCACATCGCCTTCGACCCGCTCAATCCGCCGAAAGACCCGGCGCATCCGGAGTGGCACAACCTCAAGGGTGCGATCGGCAACCAGTATTCGCGCATTGCCGAGGTGCTGGGCTCCGGCATGCCGCACGAAAGTCTCGAGTATCAGGTGTTCGCGCACTCGCGTCCGGGGACTTCGGACACGTCCGCGGTGCCGACAGACCAGGTGAACAATCCCGGCACCATGAACGCGATCATCAATCTCGCACGGCGACCCGTTTTCGAGGGCGAGGTGATCAACAAGTGGCGCAAGGTCGCCTCGTGCGAGAAGAGCGAACCCGAGACGACCTGCTGGTGCGAACCCGGACGCGACGGCAAGTGCTGGCAGAGAAGCACGAAGACCGAGGCCGTCCACCATATCCTGAAGGGCGGCGAGGATTCGATCGGCGGCCTGGA
>JAEUMX010000419.1 GCA_016791285.1 Burkholderiales bacterium | reverse complement strand
GTGAGCCCGGTCATCGAAGGCTATGCGGAGTTCGTGCAACTGCTGCCGGCGTCGCAATCGCAGCACCATGTGGGTCCGGGCGGTCTCTTCACGCGTGGCTTGGAGATCGCCAGTCGCGCGCTCGATTACCGCCGTGGCCAGATCCTGCCGCGAGGCGCAGCGCCGGAGGCGATCGGAGCGCAGGCGCATCGGTGGACGTATGCGGTATTCGTCGCCGCCTTGCTGCACGACGTTGGCAAGACCTTGGCGGAGCTGCGCATTGTCATTCGGGTCGGACGAGGTGTGCCCGAACCCTGGTCTCCGCGCTGCGGCTCAATGAGCGCGTGCGGTGCCGTGAGCTACCGCGTGGAGTTCGTGAGCCCTTCGGGGCAGGACCAGTTGCACAGGGGCCTTCCCGTGCAGTTGCTGAACCGCTTCGTCCCGCCAATGATTCTGGAATGGCTGGCTGAGGACCCCAAGCTCATGCGCGAACTGACTGCGTTCCTCGCCGGGGACAAATCGGCGCGGACTGGCGCAATCCGCGAGCTTGTGCTGCGCGCTGCCGCTCAATACGAGAGCCGCGATCTCGTGGCGCAGGGCAGGCCAGACCCACCAGAACCGATGGCGGGCCAACCAGATCCACCGAGCTCGGCCACGAATGAGTCGGCAGTTGGGGACGAGGAAACCGAGTACCTTGAGGATGTTGACGAACGCGGGCGCGGTCTCGCGCATGAACCCCGGACGGCCGAGCCGGGACTTACACAAGTTCCCGATGCGGCTCGCCGCTTCATCGGCTGGCTGCAGCAAGGACTCTCTGACGGGATGCTCCGCTTCAACGAGGCCGGCGCGCTCGTGCATTTCGTGGACGAGGGCATGCTGCTCGTTTCGCCCCGCATCTTTCGGGAGTTCGCAAAGCGCTTAGGCGAAGACGTGGACTGTGCTGCTCCGGACGCTTCCGGCGAGCCGGACAACGGGAAATCCATCCAGCGCCAGATCCTGCGGGCAGGCTGGCATGTGCGCGCCGACAAGGGCGTTAACATCCTGACCTACCAGGTGATGCGCGGCGACTGCGCCGTGTCACGACTGTCCGGTGTCGTCATCCGCAACCCGTCGCGATTCGTCGACCCGGTTCCCCCCAGGAATCCGTTGCTCGTTCGGCTGCCCGATACAAGCGGAGACGCCTGAGCCCATGGGCTACCCGCTCGAAGCGCTGCTGCGGCCCGCGTACGAACTACGCGCGGCGGCTGTCTCATGTCTTGGCGCCGCTGCGGTGACGTGGACACCGTCGACCTTCCTGCTGACACGCGAGCTGGCGTGGGGATTCGCTGGCGTCTTCCTCTGCCATGCGGCTTGGCGAGGCTATGCTGGGCTGAAAATCGTGAAGTACCGCGCGAACCTGCGGCGCCAGCGCCGCTACGTCGTGGCCTCCGATGAGATTCCGTGGTCGGCCGACCGATTGTTCCTCGGCCGCGGCTTTCGTTGGGATCAACGGCATACCCAACGGCTGCACGAAGCTAGGCTCCCCGAAATGCGGGACCTGCTACGACCCGGACTCATGGGCCGGATGGTGGAATCCCTTCGTCCCCAGTCGCCAGAGCAAACCGCTGTTGGCGGCGATCCTGCCATCCACGGGGTCGAGCTCAAAGAGTCGGACATCTGGATGGACATCCGCGACCGTGTCGGACATACCCTGGTCCTGGGCACGACCCGTGTCGGGAAAACCCGCCTCGCCGAGGTGCTCCTTACCCAGGACATTCGCCGGGGCGAGGTGGTGATCGTGTTCGACCCCAAGGGCGACATCGACCTGCTTCGTCGCGTCTATGCGGAGGCCAAGCGGGCAGGCCGGGACGGCGAGTTCTTCATGTTCCACCTCGGACATCCGGAGATCTCGGCACGCTACAACCCGGTGGGAAGCTTCTCGCGCATCACCGAGGTGGCGACCCGGATCGCGGGCCAGCTTCCATCCGAAGGTCAGTCGGCAGCCTTCAAGGAGTTCGTCTGGCGATTCGTGAACGTCATGGCCCGCGCATTGGTCGCACTCGGCCGCAAGCCCGACTACGAGCAGATCAATCGCTATGCCTCGAACGTCGAGCCGCTGCTAATCGACTACTTCGAGCACTGGCTCGACCGGGATCCGGGGGCCGCCGGCTGGCGCGAGCAAGTCGAGTCGATGGCGATCGACAAGAAGAGCCTCGACAAGGGGCTGCAGTCACGCGGGTTCCGGGCGGTGGCCCTGGTCGAATACGCCAGGCGCAAGCAGCTCTACGACCCGATCGCGCACGCGCTGGCCTCGACGCTCAACTACGAGAAGAGCTACTTCGACAAGCTGGTGGCCTCCCTCCTCCCCCTGATGGAGAAGCTCACCACTGGGCGGACCGCCTCGCTGCTGTCGCCGGACCTCGACGACCCGACCGACTGGCACCCGGTGTTCGACTGGGCCTCCGTCATCAACCTGGGCGGCATCGTTTACGTCGGGCTTGATTCGCTCTCCGACTATGAGGTGGCGGCCGCAGTTGGCAATTCGATGTTCGCGGATCTTACGAGTGTCGCCGGCAGCCTGTACAAGTTCGGCACGGGGCGGGGCCTTCCGGGCGAGACGGTGCCACGGCGCATCGCGATCCACGCCGACGAGTTCAACGAATTGATCGGCGACGAATTCATTCCGCTGCTGAACAAGGCCGGCGGGGCGGGTTTCCAAGTGACCGCGTACACCCAGACCTGGTCGGACGTGGAAGCGCGCATCGGTTCACCGGCCAAGGCCGGGCAGATCGCCGGGAACTTCAACACGCTGATCATGCTGCGCGTCAAGGAGGTCGCGACGGCGGAGCTGCTGACGAGCCAACTGCCGGAGGTACGCATCGTCTCGACCATCGTTTCGTCCTCGGTTTCCGACACCAACGATCCCGGCGACTTCGCCGATTTCGCCAGCCGTAACGAGGACCGCATCACGACAGAAAGCGCCCAGATGCTTTCCCCAAGCGACTTGGTTCAACTGCCCAAGGGGCAGGCTTTCGCTCTCATCCATGGCGGGCAGCTCCACAAAATCCGGATGCCGTTGCCGGATGTCAGCCACGACCCGCTGATGCCCGCCAGTCTCGAGGCGATCGGCGACGAGGTGAGGCGCCGCCACGATGGCCAATGTCGCCGACTGCCGCTCGAAGCCGCTACGGCAACCGCGGGCGGTGGCGTCTAGGAACGCGTCGTTCCACGAGGGCGTACTCGCCGGCGTGCTCTTCGGTCCGGTCAAGTTCGTGTTCGCCCTCACTCTGGCGTTCGTCGCGATCCTCCTCCTCGCCTGGACAATCGACTGGGTATTCGTGTTCCATGTCTGGCCGGAGGGCGTGGAGCGGTTGAAGGTAATCCTCGCCGACGATCTCTCGCGCGGAATCGATCTCGCGACGCGGCAGGGTGCGGCGCCGGGCGCGATCACCGGGACCGCGAACTGTCTGTACGGGGTGGTGTTTCGGGTGACTGGCGTTCACGACATGGGGCTGCGTTTCGCCGAAGGGGCCGCGCTTTCCATCCCCGACACTATCGTGCGCAACACCTTCATCGCGAACCGGGAGGCGATCGAGGTCGCGATGATTGGGACCCGGCTGCTGGGCGTGCGCCTTGCGACAATGGCGCTTGTGCTGCCGCTGCTGGTGCTGGTCTACGTCGTTGCGGGAGCCGACGGACTGACTCAGCGCGCAATCCGCCGTGCGTGTGGGGGAAGAGAGTCGGCGAGCCTATATCACCGGGCGAAGCATCTGCAGGTGGTGGTTGCCACGGGCGGGGCGGTTAGCCTCCTCTTGCCGGCATCGGTCGACCCACGATGGATCTGGATGCCTGGCGTAGTTGTGCTGGCGGTCCTGGCAAGGCTTCAGTGGAGCTTCTACAAGAAGCATCTTTGAGCGAATGTGTTGACGATGTCGCGCCGCGCTATGCTCCGCCACCCTCCGCATGTCGAAACGCTCTGCAACCGGCAGGAGCGAAACCGGGTTGTCGAGCAGCAGGACGCCTAGCCCGACTTAGCGGATTCGCCTTCGTTTTGGATGGTTTCTAAGGCGTTGCGCGGTGTAAGCGATTGGTTTTTCACAGGTCGGGGTTGGCAAGTCGGGCGAATGTGGCTGTAGTGAAGACCTTGCCTCTAGCGCGCGGTGGAGTTGTTGTGTGGATAATCGAATGCCAAGATGTTTCTGCGCGCGACCACTCGCAAGAAGGACGGCAAGGAGCACCGCTACTTCAGCGTGGTGGAGAACCGGCGTGTCAGCGGTGGGCGCGTGCTGCAACCGCACGTGCTGTATCTGGGGGTGTCCGCGGCCGTTCATGCGGCCGGCCGGGTAAGTTTCCTGGACGATCCGTCGCAGGTGCCGCACTGTAAGCCGAAGGTCATCTACGAGTTCTTCGGCATTGCCGAGAGCACCGCACAGAACAAGTCGAAGGAGGGAGGCGGGCCCAGAGGATGGCCCCTTTTCCTGGGCAATCCACTTTCTCGACCCCCCCGCACCGGAAGCCAAGCGCTCAGAGCGAGCGGCTGACGGCTCCCGTTACTCAAAACTCAGGACACCGCTTCGGGTGCTTCCACTGTGCGCGGATCTCTGTGACCCGGCCCTTCGTGGCGCCCGAAGTGCCCACGTCGAATGCCATGACGTAGTTCGGATCCTGCGAATCCACGTACGTGTAAACGTCCTGGTCTCCGCCGTAAGACTTCGACTTCCGGAGTCCAGCGCCGTACGCTTGCGTGAGGCTTGCGGCGGGATCACCCACCTTGATTCCCTTGTCCGTCCCGTACCGCGGCTTGCCATGCGTATCGTACAGCCTGATTTCCCCAAGGGGCGCCTCTTTGGCGGACATTAGCGCGCACGAGAACATCCGGACCTCCCTGCCGAGGCCCTTGACGACATACTCGTCGTACCCGCCGTCCGAGCCGTCCATCGCGAACTTCCCGCCGGTCGCCTTCTTTGCGTCCGCGGGCATCATCCCGAGCTTCACTGGCCCGAACCCGCGGGTGGTAAGCACCCAAGCTTCCATCTGCGCCAAAGCGATCGACGACACGACGCACGCCACCATGGCGAGCGCATAGGCGACTACTTTTCCGGATTGCTTCACTGAGTAGCCAAAAGTTTTCATCTCTTTCTCCCCTCGAACGCTCGCATTCCTCCCCTCTGCCTCTCGACACGCTAGAGACACGCGCAATAGCCAATCTGCGCCAAGTCAATGGACGGGAGATGCTACATGAGCATAGCCGACCCAACGCGACTTTCGCAAGAATTCTTGGCGCCCTGCTCCATCCCCACGTCCATTTCCGCTGCGTCGTGGTCGAGGGCGTTTTCGAGGCAGACAGCGCAGGCGGCGTGCGCTTTCATGAAGCACGGGGCATCGGTCCCGAAACCATCGCCGAGATTCAGGCCCAGGTGCGCCACCGTCTAATGCTCAGCGCAGTTCGAAGCAAAAAACGGAGTATGATTCTTACAAAGAAATTTTCCGCGCGAAATGACCGTCGCAAGAGAGTGCTTCCGCTCAGGCGGGCTCCGCCTGGAGTGGGCGGGATGAGAAAACGGCAAGTCCGTCGCGGAAGAATGAAGGGGGAAGGCGGATGAATCGCTTCAGGGGGCCGGTTCGTCGAGGAATCGCTGCTGCGACGACGGTTGCGTTGTTGATGCCAGCAGGGTGCGCTGTGGATCCGAAGACGGGGGCGCAGTCCTTTGGCGGGATCAAGATTAGCGACGATCCGTGCGCGCAGATTGGTCTTGTAACCGGCGCAACGTTGGGAGCGATACCGGGCGCTGTCATAGCCGTGGTGCTTTTTGTCGCCTATAGCCTTCGTGTGCTACGAAGAGATTTGCTAACACAGCTAGACGAGTCGTGTGCGTGGCAAGCAGGAGCGGCCAACGCTGCTAAGCGAGAGCGGTGCACGTCCCGGGAACTCAGAGTTCAACTCGGCGGGATCCCAAGAAACACAGCAAACCGCCGATTATCGCTCTCGCCTGGTACGTACTTCGTCATCATGGCGACCGTCCTGACCCTCGGAACTCTGGTGTCCCATGAAGTCTTCGCGCAGAAAACGGTACTCGATGAATTGAAGCGCAACGGTGAGCAGGTGTTGCGGGACGCAGGTCGAGATGCTCGGCCGCCTGCCCAACAGACACCCCTACGCGCGCCAGCGGGAGCGGGAACATCTAACCCCCCAACACTAGCGACGACAAACGCGTCGCTGTCGTTCAAGGACAGATTTCTTATCGATGCGCTGAATAAAGGTCGGCCAGAACGCAAGCGCATTTGCGCAGTGACATCCTATGCTGACCTGGCCGACTGGGTGTACTCGCTCCGGGGGCTCGCCGCGCCCGGAGTCTCAGTATCCGTTTCGATGCCTGGTGAATGGCAGAAGGTGAGCGGAGGCGAATTCGTCGACAAAGCAACGGGCCTTAAGGCAGGGCTGTTCAGGCACCCCCGAACGAATGAGTACGTAATGTTTCTCGCGGGAACGGAGGATTTTGAACGCGCGCGGGCTCAGTGGGCCGAGAACTTGTCAGAGCTAAGCGGCGTTGAAAAACTAGCGTTATGCTCCGTACATCCATCGACCTGCATGCAACTCTTGCACGTACGGGCTGCTGTCCAGAAGGGGGAATCCCTTGAAAGCATACTATCCGTTGCGGCCAAGACAAGTGCATCGGATATCCTGTCGGAAGAGGTGGTGTCTAACTATTTATACGCAGCGATTGGAATCGCATTCGGCGCGTCGCCCGATACCTATGCAGACGTCAATATCGCTTTGCCGACCATGGACCGTGCAGGTAGGGAAATGTTCGAAAGGGCGCGCAAGCTGTACGACGATTGGACGACGGAAATCCACAGAGGCCGGTTCGGACCGGCAAGCCCGAATGGAATTGTACTCGTTGGGGGGCATTCACTCGGAGGTGCCGTAGCGCAGGTTGTCGCGCTGTCGCGAAACGTAGCCGCGGTGACCTTTAACAGCGCACCCGTCCCGCTTGACCCGGCATATCGAAGAGAAATCGGCTATGACCGTTATCGCTTCAATATCCTTAACGTTAGAGCAAGTGATGATCCTCTCACTCAGGTCGTGTTCAGTATTCAGCGGGATAGCAGCATACAGTCGTGGAGCATGACGCTGCTCGAAGGCATTTTTGAGCGGCGGATGGGCAGAGCCATTGATGGGCAGTTGAGAAGCGAATACGAGGACGAGTTCCGTAAGGACGAGTTCTATGCGGGGGACAACTGGCTGACGAACGCTGCGAATACTGGGCACGGCATTAGGGCACTGGCTGACGACATAAAGCGTGCCTGCTCATCTGATGAACAGCAGGCCGTATCGTCGGATGTCCAGGGTTCGTCTGCCACTGTCGGGGGCAAGCTCGTTTCCGAAAACCCGTTCGCAAGAAATCAGGCATGGAAAGGAACTTATGTCTGTGCTCAGGGCGAAACCCCATTGACACTGCGAATCTTGAACGCTTCGCCCTCGGTAGTCCCAACTGACCTCGGGAATGCATACAAGGTTGAGGCAGTTTTTGACTTCGGTTACGAAAACCAAACAACCGCAGGTGCGTTTTACTTAACTGGCGCTTATTACCCTGAATCAAATGCCGCGACTTTTAATCCCGGCCAGTGGATTAGCCGCCCCGCCGGCTATAGCGCGGTTGGCATGGACGGAAGAGTCACGAACCACGGTCAGACCTACACTGGAAGGATCCCGTTTAGCGGGTGCACATCTTTTCAGCTGCAATTGGCAAACGCAGCTCAAACAGGAAACCCGTTCGCAACGAACCAAGTATGGAAGGGAACTTACATCTGCAAACAAGGAGAGACCGCGTTGACCCTGAGAATCCTCAACGCTTCGCCATCCGTGGTCCAAACGAACCTCGGAAATGCATACCACGTTGAAGCCATTTTCGATTTTGACTACAACAACCGAGCGGCCGCAGGTTCATTTTTCCTAACCGGGGCCTATTACCCTGACTCAAATGTCGCAACGTTTCGTCCAGGACAGTGGATTAGTCGCCCCGCCGGCTACAGCACGGTTGGTATGGACGGAAGAGTCACGAACCAGGGCCAGACCTACACTGGAAGGATCCCGTTTAGCGGGTGCACATCTTTTCAGATCAGATTGATAAATTAACTTTGATCGGGTAAGGGGCCGACTGCAGCCGATATTCCTTCCTACAGCCCGGGATCCGGTTCGCAGAGGGCTGTTCTTCCGAACTCGTTCCTCCGCAAAGTTCGGGACGGGCATAGTCGTGCAGCCACAGCGATCACGATGGCGTTGCTCATAGCTGGTGGACTGTCCGGGGCGCTGCCTGAAGTACGGTGGGTGGAATCGCGCGAGCCGTTTAGGTTGTAACCGATGGCCCGCGGATTCACGCCAGACTCGGTGCGTGCGATGGCGTGAAGCAAGGTGGGGTTGACCTGGTAGCGCGCGGCGGCTTCCATCCGAGGCAGTCGCGGTCGCGATGATTGGAACGCAGCTACTCGGCGCGCGCCTCGCGACACTGTCGCTCATACTGCCACTGCTTGTGGTGATCTACGCTGCTGCGGCGGGCGACGGACTGACTCAGCGTGCGATCCGCCGTGTGTCCGGGGGAGAGAGTCGGCGAGTCTATATCACCGAGCGAAGCATTCTCAGGCGGTGGTGGTTGCCATGGGCGGGGCGGTTAGCCTCCTCTTGCCTACGTCGAGCGACCCACGATGGATCTGGATGCCTGGCGTAGTCGTGCTGGCGGTGCTGGCAAGGCTGCAGTGGAGCTTCTACAAGAAGCATCTTTGAGGGTAATGCGTATTGCGAGAAGACTTAGAGACGGATATGACTCGCGTAAGAAGCGTCGGGTGCCTTTGACCGCAATGCGTGGCGCCCACCCGCGTGTCCTTCCCGACCAATCTGTGCCTTGATCAGCCACTTCGGCCGATAAGTGCGACTGAATCTGCGTAAGACTGCGCGATCCCCCAGACTCGAGTCCGAGTAGCTTGCAAGGACCCGCCGCCTA
>JAEUMX010000333.1 GCA_016791285.1 Burkholderiales bacterium | reverse complement strand
GCGAACTCGGTCGCGGCCATGATCATGATGTCGAGCGCGATCTTGCCGAGCGAACCGGTGATCAGCGCGAGCAGGTTCACGGCCTCCGCGAAGCCGTCACGGGCAACGTGCCAGGTAGTCGCGGGAACACCGAGATTCAGTTCCTCGGCCATCGCGCGCTGAACTTCGAAGCCTTTGTCGCCGAGCGAAGCAAGCGTGCCTGCGGCACCTGCGAATTCGACCACCGCTACCCGGGGCCGCAGTTCGGCTAGCCGCTCCTGGTGGCGGTCGAACATGGCGAGCCAGATGGCGACCTTGTAGCCGAAGGTGACGGGCAGCGCCTGCTGCAAATGCGTGCGACCGGCCATGGCGGTGTCGCGGTGCTTCACGGCGAGATCAGCCAGGATCCTGCGCAGCTCCCGGATGTCGGCATCGATCACATCGAGCGCATCGCGCACCTGGAGCGCGACCGCGGTATCCATGATGTCCTGCGTGGTCGCACCCCAGTGCACGTAGCGGCCGGCATCCCCACACATGGCGACGAGCTGGTGGACGAGCGGCAGGATCGGATAGCCGACGATCTCGGTCTCGTGCCGCATGTGGTCGAAGTCGATGCGCTCGATCTTCGACTCACGCGCGATGACTTCAGCTGCCTCGGCCGGAATCACGCCAACGCGTGCCTCGGCCTTGGCCAGCGCGATCTCGGCGTCGATGTAGCGCTGGATGAGCGCGATGTCCGAGAATAGCTCGCGCATCTTCGGTGTGCCGAAGGAATCGCGGAAGAGGATGGAATCGACAACGGTGCTGGTGAGTGGCAAGGAAGGTGATGGCATGGGAGGCCTCTTGAAATAGGGTGGCTGAGCGTCCAGAATGATCTATGTCCGGACAATGTAACTTTAGTATGTCCGAACATAATGCACAAGCACTTTTTTGCGCTTACGCACTGAATCTCTTTCTTTCATGGACTTGGACGATCAGAAGCAGCAAACCAAGCCGCACTTCGCGGATATCGCGCGGGACTTGACCGAAGGCATTCAGACCGGGCGCTTCCCGGTCGGGTCGTTCCTGCCGACGGAACTCGAACTACGGGATCGCTACGGCACGAGCCGGCACACCGTGCGCGCGGCGCTGCACGAGTTGGAGCAACTGGGTCTTATCTCGCGGCGCAAGAACGTGGGGACGCGGGTCGAAGCGAGCCAGCCGACCAGGAACTTTCGACTATCTCTCGCTTCCATCGACGATCTCTTGCAGTTCGGTGCGGCGCATGTCCGGGCCGTTCAGTCGATCGGGGAGGCGACGGTCAAAGGCGCGCTTGCGAAAGAGCTCGGATGTGCGAACGGGACGCGTTGGCTGCGCATTTCGAGCCTCCGCCTCGACGGGGCCGCCAGAAGCGCACCGATCGGGTGGACCGACGTTTATATCGATCCGGCGTGCGCAGACATTGCGGATACGGTACGCGCCTCGCCCGATACGCTGATCAGCACGTTGATCGAGTCACGCTACGGTCGGCGCGTCGCTGAGATTCAGCAGGAGATCACGGCGACCACCGCATCCGACATCATGGCGCGCGAACTGCGCGTAGAGGCAGGCACGCCGATGCTCAAGATAGTGCGCCGCTACCTCGATACGGCGGGGCAGATCTTCGAGATATCGGTGAGTGCCCACCCGGCCGAGCGCTTCTCGGTGTCGATGCGTCTGCGGCGATCAGACGGGTGACGGCTCGACCAGTGAGGCGGCGTGATGGTGGATGTGGGTTTCGTGCTTGCCGCGGGCGACAAAATCGCCGCCGGTGTTGACGCTGCTGCTAGCTGCCGCCTGCGCACGCTCAGATGCCGAGCGCCGCTCCCTCTCACAGTTCGTCACGGCCGCACCCGCGAGCTGCGCCAGTTCTTCGACGCTTCGAAAGAAGCTGACCGTGCAGTCGTTCGCCAATTCGGCGCGCAACGCCCGGATGCGCCCCCCTTATCCGAGGCGGTTACTGCGTCGAGAAACTTCGGCTTCCAGTCGGCATCCTCGTGGAGCAGGAAGATGAGGCAAGGCTTGCTGCACTCGACAGCATGCCGGTACTCGCGCTCGGTGATGGAATGTCCCTGCGGGTTGTCTTTGGTCGGCACGACGCCGTAACGCCACGCGAAGATGCCGAGGTAGAGGTCCGCCGCGACCACGTCCTTGAGACACTTGTCGAGGGGCCGCGCGTCGGTCGCGACATAGTCCTCCATCGCGCGCGCGTCGTGGTTGAGCCGACGGAGGGCCTTGTAGACGGCCTCACGTTGGTCCTTCAGGTCCTCGTAGGTGGAGGAGATGTAGATGATGACGGCCATGGCAGCGTTTTCGGCGAGGTATGCCCGTTGGATTCTAGCGCCATGGAGGAGAGTTGTGCGAAGTGGGTCGAACCTGCTCACTCGCGGAAGTGAGTAAGCTTGCAGAGCGATAGCCTGGAAGCGGCGAAGATTTGCGGCGTGACACCGCTGGCGGCCATTTCGAACCCTACGTTCTCGTGTAGCCGCCCTCCTTCTGGCTGCGGATGGCGAGCATGAACACCACATCGAGCTCTGCGACGTATCGATACAGCGCGACATAGCCGCGCGCTCGGCGGCCGATCACGAGCTCCCTGAGGTCCCCTTGGGTGGGCCGACCGATCAGCGGATTGCGTTCCAGCACGTCGATTGCCCTGAGTATGTCTTCCAGGCGTGATGGCGCATCCGCCCCGTGATGCTGAAAGAGATGTGCCAAGATCCGATCGAGATCGTCGCCCACCTCGGGGGCGAGCTCAATGCGAGACACTACTAGCGTGCGAGGGTTCGCGGCTTCGGTCGCGCAACCTTCTTCCCGGTGAGCCGACGCTCGAGATAGCGACGCATCTCACTCCAAGGCACTGTCTTGCCGGAGGCAATGATGCCGGCGTACCGGCGCTCGGCCTCGTCCTGGAGCTCCCCTCGGCGTTCCTCCTGTTCCGCCTTCTCGGCTATCGCTTCCAGAATAAAGCTGTGGGCGGTGGTCCCAGTCCGTTCTGCGGCGCGAGCGACGCGCTCCTTGAGCCCCTGCGGAAGGCGAATGGTGGTCGTGGACATCGCGAAGCTCCTTGGAAAGGTCCGTATAGTAGCACACTGGTGCTACAATGACCTGAGAGCGCCGAGCCTTCTCCTGCGGTGTCGGGACCGAGCGGCCTATCACGCCACCCGCTGCGCCTCGCCCTCGATTACGTTGCTCCGCGAGGTCGCTCCCGCCCGGCGCCGCAGCGCTTCATAGAGGTCGCGCGGCAGAAACTGGTAAGCCAGCCAGAGAACCCCCGCGAGCACCAGGCCGTCGTCGATCCAGCCGAGGATCGGTACGACGTCGGGCACGAAATCGACCGGTGACACGAGATACGCGAGTGCGACGATCGCGATCATCTTGGCGGCGAACGGCGCTGCCGGGTCGCGGAGCATGGCCCAGACCATTCTCGCTTCGTCCTTGAAGCGCGACCACAGTGCGAACAGCAGTCCGATTCGTCGCATCGGGTTCTCCAGAGAGGGAAAGACGACAGGGACGGATTAGATGCGGGTGTGAGCGTCCAGTTCAAGACCGGACCGCTCACGCTCACACCTTGGTGGGCGGTGCGACATCCGACGTGGCCCGCGTGCAGGCATCAACCAGCCGGATGATCGAGTGGAACGGAAACCCGGCTGCCTCGGAGAGCCCGATCTCGCAGGTGCGGCTCGACGCACATCCCGTCCTGCAGTTTGCCGGCAGCAACGCCTTGAGGTGACGCAGCGCGTGCTCGGAGAGTTCCGGCTGGTTGAAACCCTTGTCGCCGGCGAAGCCGCAGCAAAGCACCGCCTCTTCCAGGCGCACGACCTCGCTGCTGCAGCGGGCGGCCAGCGCGGCAAGCTGATCGACCGTGCCCATCTTGCGCACGGTGCAGACAACGTGGAGCGCCAGGGGCTCGGATGTCGGTTTGAACGCAAGCCGCGGTGCCACACGCTGGTGCAGGAATTCAACGCTGTCCAGCACCGTGAGCCTTCCCTCCACCAGCCGCTTGGTGGTGTAGGCACAGGGGCTGGTGTCGAATACGATCGGGTGGCGGCCACCCTCGCTCGCCTCGGTAAGCCTTGCTTCCAGCTCCTTCGCCTTGCTCTCGGCGACATCCTTCAGCCCCTGACTGTCGAACGGCTGACCGCAGCAGAGTCGTCCGAGATTCGTGGGGTAGACAACGTCGAAACCGGCTTTGCGAAAGAGGCGCTCGGCGACCACGGGCAGCGCCTCCCAGGTTTCGTCGCCGCGCTGCGGCCCCATGTTGCGTGTCACGCAACCCGGGAAATAGACCACGCGATCGCCGCCGTCGGATGCCGGGCCGGTTCCCGGCTCGAACTTGATCGGCCGCGGCAACGCCGGCGACCATTTCGGCACACGGCCGCCGGAGAGGCTGCGCATGCCGTCCACCGTGCGCTTCATGAGGTCCGTGCCGAGCAGGCCGTGGGCAGCATCTGCGGTACCCAACCCCAGCCGCAGACCGGTCGCCACCGCGCCGAAGTTGTCGGCGATCGACTGCCCGATCTTCTTCGCGAGCGGCCCAGCCCTGCGCCGCCGCAGCGACAGAATGAGCTGACCGGTCTCGATGCCGACGGGACACGCGGTCGCGCAGAGACCGCACGCCGCACAGGTGTCGATCCCGTGGTAGTCGTACAGATCGCGCATGCCCTGCAGCCTCTCTGCACCGGCGCCTGTACCCTCGAGCCGCGTAATCTCGCGCCAGCCGACGATGCGCTGCCGCGGTGAGAGCGTGAGCCCGCGCGACGGACACTTCGGCTCGCAGAAGCCGCACTCGATGCACTTGTCGACGATCGGGTCGCAGGCGGGCATCGGCTTCAGGTTCTTGAGATGCGCTTCGCTGTCCTCGTTCAGGATGACGCCCGGATTGAGCAGGCGCTCCGGATCGACGAGCTCCTTCAGCGCGCGCATGAGGCCGTACGCCTCGGCGCCCCACTCCAGCTCCACGAACGGCGCGATGTTGCGGCCGGTGCCGTGCTCGGCCTTGAGCGAGCCGTCGTACTTCTCCACCACCATGCGGCACACGGCGTCCATGAAGTGGCGATACCGCTGCACCTCGGCCGGATCGTCGAAGCCCTGGGTGAAGACGAAATGCAGGTTCCCTTCGAGCGCGTGACCGAAGATGATCGCCTCGTGGTAGCCGTGATCGCGCAGGAGCGCCTGCAGGTCGAGGGTAGCCTCGGCGAGCCGCGGCACCGGGAACGCCACGTCTTCGATAACCACGGTCGTCCCCACGTTGCGCACTGCGCCGACCGAGGGGAACATGCCCTTGCGCACGCTCCAGTAGCGGGCGGTCTCGGCAGGATCGGTGGTGAAGACGATCGGCTGGGCCGTGGCGAGCGGCCGCAGCCTTTCTTCGATCGCGGTGATCTGGCGCGCGAGCTCGGCGGCCGTGGCGGCGCGCGTTTCGACCAGGATCGCCGCGCCGTCGGGACCAAGGTCCTGGATGCCCTCGGGCAGGCCGGGCTTGCCCTGCACCGAGCGCAGGGCCGGCCGATCCGCGAGCTCCACCGCGGACACCGCGGTGGTCTTGAGCAGTTGCACGGCCTCGCAGGCGGTCTTGAGATCGTGATACAGGATGAGCGCGCTGGCCTTGTCCGCGTATTCGGGGACGGTGCGATAGGTAAGCTCGGCGATGAAGCCGAGCGTGCCTTCCGAACCGATCATCAGATGCGCGAGGATGTCTATCGGATCCTCGAAATCCACCAGCGCGTTGAGACTGTAGCCGGTGGTGTTCTTCATGCGGAACTTGTGGCGGATGCGCGCGGCAAGCGCCTCGTTGGCCCGCGTCGCGCGGCCGAGCGCGTCGAGCTGCGCCACGAACTCCCGCTTGGTCTCGACAAACCGCGCGCGGCTCTCGGGGTCGCGCGTGTCGAGCACTGCGCCGTCGGCCAGGATCACGCGCATCCCGTGCAGCGTCTGATAGCTGTTCTGTGCGGTGCCGCAGCACATGCCACTTGCGTTGTTGGCGGCGATGCCGCCGATCATCGCGGTGTCGATCGACGCGGGATCCGGTCCGATCTTGCGTCCCAGGGCTGCGAGGCGGCGGTTCGCGGCGGCACCGATCACACCGGGCTGCAGATGGATGAGCGTACCGTCGTCGGTCACGCGGATGCGACGCCAGTTATCGCCCAGCAGCAGCAGGACCGAATCGGTCACGGCCTGTCCGGAGAGACTCGTGCCGGCGGCGCGGAAGGTCACCGGCGCGTGGTAGCGCGCGCAGAGCGCCAACATCTTCGCCACCTCGTCCTCGGACTCGATGACCACGACGAGCTGCGGGATCAGTCGGTAAAAGCTCCCGTCGGTACCCCAGGTGAGTCGACGCAAGGGGTCGGTGATGAGTCGATGGCCAGGAATGAAGCCGGCGGCTTCGCGCTGGATCGTCTCGTATGGCGGTGGTTGCATGTCCATCGGAGCCCTCTCCTGCCCGTGAAGAAAGGACCCCCGCCCGCGCAGGCGGGGTCGATATCGCTACCTTCTATTCCTTTTGAATCAACCCACTACCATCGCATCACCGCAAGCTTCTGGTCATCCGTGCAGCACCCGCCTTGCGCCGGAATCGCCATTCGGAAGCTCCGATGGATCATAGGCCGAGTACCGTGAATTGTCAGCTCGAAAAAGTCATGACATGAGAATTCGCACTGCCGCACCGCAGCAACCGTAGCGGCCGTGGAGCGGGGCCCCGCGGCCGGCGTCGCAAGTCTTCCGCTCTGTCCGCCGTGCCCGGCACTGGCACGCTTCTGGCACTCCGGCCCGTACTCGGGGCGCTTCAGTAACACCGCCGCATCCCTCGCAGCCCTCCCTCCGAGAGCACCGCAGCCGCGGTTTCAGGCAATGGCACAGGAAAGCTTGGAAGTACTCACGCAGGACCTCCGCCCGGGAATGTTCGTCGAGGATCTCGACCGCCCCTGGCTGGACACGCCCTTCCTGATCCAGGGTTTCCTCCTCGAAGACGACCACGACATCCAGACCCTGCGGCAGCTGTGCCACCACGTGTACGTCGATCCGCTGCGATCCACCTTCGCCTTGCCGCGACGGACCTCGATCGAGCCTACCAGCCCGCCGGCCGAGCGCTCGCTGGAGGGAATCCGCTCCGCCAGCGCCAGCCGGACGGGTGTCGCGGCGCCGCCGCCGGCACGGAGCCGAGCAGCCGTCGACGAGAGCGACCGGCTTTCGTCAGACGCCCCCCAACCGCCCGGCGACAAGATCAAGCTGGCGCCCGGTCCCGGACGGTCCGCCCCGCCCAACGTGTCACCGAGCGACTGGCGACCGGCACCACCGCCCCCCCGGACGGATGACCCGGACACGACGACGGGGGGCATCCGGTTCAACCCGCTGTCGCGCATCAAGGGGCTCTTCGACGAGATCGCGAACGCTTGGCGCGAAACCCGGCTGCCCTCGTTGCCCCTGCCCGACGACGAGGAACTGCAGCGGCCGGATCCATCCATGGCACCGCCAGGGGTCGAGCTCGTCATCTATCCCGACGAGCGCCCCATGCGCGACGAACTGCCACGCGCCGAGAAATCCTTTGCCCGCGCCCGCGAGACGCTGGATCGGCTCGCCCAGGACATGCGTACGGGCATGCACGTGGATGTCGAGGGCGTCGACGAGGTCGTCAGCGACATGGTCGACAGCATGATCGCGAGCCCCGATGCGCTGATGTGGATCGCGCGCATGCGCCAGCAGCACAGCGACGTCTATTCGCACGGGGTGCAGGTCGGTGTCTATCTTCTCGCGCTCGGGCGGCATCTGGGCTTCCCGAAGATGCAGCTCGGACACCTCGGCACCATGGGTCTGCTGCTCGATATCGGCAAGACCCGACTCCCGCGCACCCTGCTCGAGAAGCCGGGCCGGCTGACGGACAAGGAATTCGAGCTCATCAAGCGCCATGTCGAGTACGGACTGCAAGTCGTCTCGTCCGGCCCGAAACCCCTGCATGCCGACATTCTCGAAGGCATCGCGCAGCACCACGAGCGATTGAACGGCCTCGGCTACCCGAAAGGCCTCAAGGGCGAAGGGATCGGGGTCTACGGGCGCATGGCCGGCATCGCCGACTGCTTCGCCGCCCTCACCTCGCCGCGTCCGTACGCCGAGGCACTCTCCGTGAGCGACGCGATGATGCGCTTGTACAAGTGGAGCGGCGAGCTCTTCGCCCAACCCCTGGTCGAAAAGCTGGTGCAGGCGATCGGCGTGTTTCCCGTCGGCTCTCTGGTCGAGCTGTCGTCGGGCGAAGTCGCGGTCGTGATCCGGCACAACCGCGTGCGGCGTCTGCAGCCCACCGTGCTTGTGATCGCCGGCGCCGACAAACAGCCGCTCCAGCGCTTCCGCACGCTCGACCTGCTGCACGAGCCCAGCCTGCCGGCCGGTAGCCAGATCCAGGTGCGCCGCGGTCTGCCCGCGGGTGCCTACGGTCTGGATACGAGCGCGTGCTACCTGAGCGCCGCCTGACCGCAAGCGGGTTGCAAGCCGAGTAGATCCGGACCATGTCGGCATCGTTCCTGGCTCTCGACCCGGCTTTGCGCGGCGTGCCGCAGCGATCGAAGCAGCTCGATCCGCGGGCGTTGCTCGACTATGCCACCAACTCGATGCTCCGCCATCGCGAACCCGGCAAGACGCTCGCCCTGCTCGTCCTGGACCTGCGGCGCCCCGACCGGCTCGACGCACTCATGGCCAAGCCCGCATCGGAAGCGCGGTTCGAACATGTCCTCAACGGTCTCGATGCGCTGGTGCGGGCCGCCGACCGGTATTGCGCGGTCAGCAGCGGCGAGATCTGGCTGGTTTTGCCCGAGCTGGGGAACGCCAGTCTCGCGGTGCTCGCCGCCATCCGCATCGTCCATGAGCTGCAGGTCCCGGACGCCGCCGGCGAACCGGAGTTTCAGCTGCGACCGTGCGTCGGCATCGCTCACTTTCCGGAACACGCGAGCGACGTGACCCAGCTCGTGCGGATGGCGGACGCCGCCTGCCAAGCCGCAGCGCTGACGGAAGAAGGATACTGCGTGGCCCAGCCGCGCCAGAGTCCCGCGATTGCCCGCAACTCGGAGCTCGCCGACCTCGTGCGCGAGGCACTCAGGACGAACGCTCTCGAGGTGCACTACCAGCCGCAGATCGACCTCGCGACCGGACACTGTGCATCCGCCGAGGCACTGGTGCGGTGGCCGAGCTCCGACCCCCGGACCATGCCGGCAGCGCTGATCGCGCAGATCGCCGAGAGCACCGAGATCAACCACTCGTTCACGCTCTTCATCCTGAACACGGCGCTGCGTCATACCGTGGGTCTGCGCCGCCTCGGCGTCCAGGTCCGTATGAGCGTCAACGTCTCCGCCACTCTGCTCAACGACGACGAGCTGCCCGAGATACTCGCCCAGAGCCTCGATGCCTGGTCGGTACCGGCGGATCAGCTCACGGTCGAGGTAACCGAGGGCACGATCGTGAGCGACGTCAAGCGCTCCGTCCAGGTGCTCGACCGCGTGCGGCAGCTCGGCGTCCGCCTCGCGATGGACGATTTCGGCACCGGGTACTCGTCACTCGCGCAGTTCAAGCGGCTGCCGTTCGACGAGATCAAGATCGACAGGCTGTTCGTGCAGAACATGCTGCAAAGTTCGGGCGACGCGCAGATCGTTCGCGCGATGGTGGACCTCGCCCATAACTTCGGGCTGGTCGCGGTCGCCGAGGGGGTCGAGGACACGCCGACGCTCACGCGTTTGCGCGAGCTGGGCTGCGACCTTGCCCAGGGTTATGCCATCAGCAAAGCTCTGCCCGAGCCGCTCTTCCGTGACTGGTGGCTGCGCCGCCGCTCGAGGTCGCGATCTTAGTTCTCGACCACCCGCGCTGAGTCACCACCTCACCTCGAAGAGGCACGCTTCGGCACCCATGGCCTCGCACTCGGTTTCGCGCACGACTACTTCGGGATCGACGACGGCGCGGAAGAGCCGCTGGAAGGTGGCCGCGTAGTAATCGCACAGCGGTTCGTGGGCGGCGGATCCGCGGCAGATGGGACACCCGCTGATCCGGATCTGCAAGGGATGTCCGGTCTGCACGGCAAATGCACCGCTGCCCGAGAAGGTCCAGGCATGGCGCAGGATGGCCGAGAGAAGCATCCGACTGGCAAGCCCGGAAGGAAGCGCACGCAGGAGAAGTCGCACCGCCGCCGGAATGCGGTGGGCAAGCAGATCCTCGCCGGTGGCCAGACCGGCGGCACGCGAGATCCACCGCGCGCGCTCGAGTCCGAGCTCCGAGCGCAGCATCTGATACAGGCCGTTGACCTCGCGCTCGTCGACCATCTGTCGGGGCGGTACGGCGAGATACCGGTCGAGGCCGGCAGAACGAAAAAGCCTTGCCGTTGCGCTCTCGCCAACCTGCTCGCGCAGTGCATCGGCCACGCTTATGATCGCGTTCGGACCGATGCGTCCGATCTTCTTCTCTCTGATCCTGCGATCGTTCGCTACGACTGCCATGCAGC
>JAEUMX010000289.1 GCA_016791285.1 Burkholderiales bacterium | reverse complement strand
GAGGATCAGTGGCGCCCGGGCATGACCACGGACAAGCTGATTGCCGAGATGGACAAGGCGGTGCAGATCCCGGGCGTATCGAACGCCTGGACCATGCCGATCAAGGCACGCATCGACATGCTTGCCACCGGTATCCGTACGCCCATCGGCATCAAAGTGTTCGGCAAGAATCTGACGGAGATCGAGACGCTGGCGAAGGAGATCGAAACAGTGGTGAAAACGGTGCCAGGCACCACCAGCGCCTATGCCGAGCGCGTCACGGGTGGCTATTACCTCGACATCGAGCCGGATCGCATGGCACTGGCGCGCTATGGCCTGAGTGTGGGCGAGCTTCAGGAGGTGATCGGCACCGCCTTAGGGGGCGAAATGGTGACAACCACCGTGGAGGGGCTCGAGCGCTACGGCGTCAACGTGCGCTATCCGCGCGAACTGCGCAGCGATCCGCAACAGATCGCCACGCAGGTCCTGGTACCGGTCATGAACGGCAGCATGATTCCCTTGGGGCAGCTTGCCCGTGTCAGTCTTATACAAGCGCCCCCCGCGATCCGTACCGAGAACGCCCTGCTGACTGCATACATCTACGTCGATATCCGCGACCGGGACATCGGAGGATATGTCAGAGACGCACAGAAAGCGGTGCGCGAGCAGGTGAAATTCCCACCCGCCTATTACGCGAGCTGGAGCGGCCAATTCGAGTACATGGAGCGCGCGAAGCAGAAGCTCGCGGTGGTCGTACCCCTCACCCTGCTCATCATCTTCGTGCTCCTTTACTTCAACTTCAGGCGGCTCAGCGAGACCTTGATCGTCATGCTCTCGGTGCCGTTTGCCCTGGTAGGTGGCGTTTGGCTCATGTGGTGGCTGGGCTACAACATGAGCGTGGCGGTGGCGGTAGGTTTCATCGCGCTCGCCGGGGTGGCCGCCGAGACCGGGGTGGTGATGCTCATCTACCTCGATCACGCCTGGGAGGCGATCACGGCAAAGCGTGCAGCGGAGGGCGGCAAGCCGAGCGTCGCCGATCTCTATGAAGCGGTAATGGAAGGGGCGGTGGAGCGGGTGCGTCCGAAGATGATGACCGTCGTCGCCATCATGGCCGGCTTGTTGCCGATCATGTGGGGCACCGGAACCGGCTCCGAGGTGATGCGGCGGATCGCGGCGCCGATGGTGGGAGGCATGGTCTCATCCACGCTGCTCACCCTGATCGTGATCCCTGCGATCTATGCCCTCGTAAAGGAGGCCGCTCTTCGCCGCCAGCCGGCTTCGGCAAGCGCGGAGCCCGCTGCCGGGTCGATCGGGCAATGAAACAACAATCTCCGCGAGGATCGGCCATGGAGTCATTCCGCGATCCGAACCCTTCGGGCGTCAACGGCGCGCCGGTGAGTACCCCTTTTTGCCATCACTGCGGTTCGCCGATCGATGGATCCACCTTCTTGCGTGTCGGAGAAAGCTACTGCTGCGAGGGGTGCTTCCTCGGACAGAAGGACTGCCAGGCCCTGCATGACGAACGGGAGTTGGCCTATCTCGCATTAGCCGAAGCGCTCGCCGCGGCGCTCGACGCTCGGGAGGTCGAGACCGGATTGCATTCGAAGCGGGTGGCCTGCCATACGTTGGTTCTCGCGCGGCGCTTCATCCAGGATCCAGATGCGCTTCGCCAGATCTACTGGGGAGCGCTGCTGCATGACTTGGGCAAGATCGGGATTCCCGACTCAATCCTGCTCAAGCGAGATTCGCTGACTGACGAGGAATGGCGTCTAATGCGCACCCATCCGCAAATCGGCTACTCCATCCTCTCGGGAGTCCCGTTCATGAAAGGCGCCGCGGAAATCGTGCTGAGCCACGAGGAGCGCTTCGACGGGAGCGGCTATCCCCGGCGGCTCGCGGGAGCGGACATCGACTTCGGGGCGCGGCTCTTCGCCGTGATCGACACGCTCGATGCGATGACCTCTGACCGCCCGTATCGCCGAGGCATGGGGTTCGACGACGCGAGCGCCGCAATCGCGAAGGTGTCGGGTATCCAGTTCGATCCGGTCGTCGTGGAGGCGTTTCTCGCCGAGGCGGAGACACTGCGTGAGATGGTGAGCCTCAAGTGCCATGCGGAATCCGCCGCACCGTGGCGGCAGGTTTCTCAGACCAAGCACGGATTGATCGAATGAAGTTTGATCTCGATCAAGAGCGGTGTCGGGTCGTTACGGTTTCGTTACTTTTGTCTGCGAAGCTGCAACTGGAAGAGCACACGGTAATGCATTTCGTGGAACGGAGACGTGGCGCTTTTCTCCGGCGCCTACTGCACCTGCGTCAGGCGCGGCGGAATCAACATCTTGAGGAGATACCGAACATGTCGACGAATTTCATCATCAAACCGTCCGTGCTCGCCATCGCAGCCGTGTTCGCGACGGCGCTGAGCAGTCCGCCTGCGGTCTTCGCAGCGCCGACGGACAAGGAACTGGAGCACCAGATGCGGCAATCCGATGGCGGTCACCCGAGCGAGAGCGAATTGAAGGGCGTGAAGCAGCCGAAACCAAGCACGCCCACCCCCGCGGCCAAGAAGCAGGAGCACGAAGTGGAGCACGGGTTGCGTGCGAGCGATGGCGAAAATCCAAGCCATGACCATGATCCGGTGAAGAAAGCGGGCAAGGCGCCGACAAAGGAAGAAGAGAAGCGGGCACACGAGCTGGAGCACCAGTTGCGCTCGAGCGATGGGGAATACCATCCCCCAACCCATAAGCCGTGACTCGAGCAAGGAGTGGTCAACGCGAGCTCGAGGTAGGGTCAATGCGCCGATGGGCCGGTAGGGAGCCGAGGGCTTGCGCGCGGCCGGAAAGGAGGATGTTTGTGGTGCGAAGCGGTTATCCCTCGCGGGTGTCGCTGAACGCATAGCAGACAATTGCGAAATGGGGCCGTCCACGACGCACGGGGTGCTGGTGATCGAAGATCACGAGAACATCGCGAATCTCGTCCGCCTGCATGTCAAGGCCGTGACGCGGGACGTGACGCTCGCGTTCGATGGTTATGCGGGCCTCGCAGCGGCAGAGTCGAAGAAATACGATCTGATCATCCTCGACGTGATGCTGCCTGGGATCGACGGTTTGGAGATCTGTCGCCGTCTGCGGAGCAAGGGCGTGTTCACACCCATCCTGATGCTCACCGCGAAGTCGACCGAGGCCGACAAGGTGACGGGGCTGGATATGGGCGCGGACGATTATCTCGTCAAACCCTTCAGCGTCGCCGAGCTGGTCGCTCGGGTGAAGGCGCTCCTGCGGCGGCGATACGTATTTGCCGGCAACGAACAAGGCGGGCCCGCGGATTTTCTCCAGTTCGGAGAATTGATGATCGACGTTTCCCACCGGAAGGTGATGCTGGGCGGTGCCGAGGTTCCGCTGACGGTGCGGGAGTTCGACCTCCTGCTCGTCTTCGCCCAGCACCCGGGTAGACCCTTCACGCGCTCGCAGCTGCTCGACCTCGTATGGGGCTACGACTACTCCGGCTACGAGGATACCGTGAAGTCCCACATCAACCGGCTGCGCAACAAGCTCGAGGAGGACCCTGCCCGCCCACGGTTCATTTTGACAGTATGGGGTCTGGGTTACCGGTTCGCCGAGCCGGAGCGCCAACAGGTCTGAGCGATGTTTGGCAGCCTAACGGGAAAGCTGGTCGCGCTGCTCACGGGCATTTGCGTTGCACTGGGAATCATGTTCGCCGTCATGCTTCGATCGTCGCACGAGACCTATCACCTGCAGGTCAGCCAGGGCATCAACAAGCCGCTCGCCGGTCAGTTGGTAGGGGATGGCACTGCTCTAGCTGCTGGCGCCCTGGACGCGAACACGCTCGCAGCGAAGCTCGCGCGGCTGACGGAGATCAATCCGCACATCGCGGTTTACCTGCTCGACGAGACCGGGGTCGTGGTGGGTAGTTCCGAGGCGGCCGAGCGCGTGAAGGCGCGCCGCGTCGATCTCGCCCCCGTCCGCCGCCTCCTGGACGATGCGGATAGACTGCCAGTCCTCGGCACCGATCCAGCAGATCCGGCTCGTCCGAAGATCTTCTCCGTGGCCGAGCTCACGCGCGACGACGGCAGGCGTGGATTCCTCTATGTCGTCCTTCGCGGGGAGGAGCACGAGGCTGACGCCGCAACCCTGAGGTCTGCGTATACGATCCGGGAGGGTATGTGGTTAATCGCGAGCGGTGTCGCGTTCGCCATCCTCGCCGGCTGGCTGATGGTGAATCTGCTGACGCGACCGCTGCACCGCCTCGCGGCTGCGATGGACAAATTCCGCGCCGACGGGTTTCGAGAGGTACCCGAGCTCGATCCGCCCGCCCGGCTCTCGGCTCGCGACGAGGTCGGGCGGCTCGGACAGACATTCAACCAGATGGCCATGCGCATGGTCGGGCAGTTGGATGAGCTCAGGAAGAGCGATGCGTCGCGGCGCGAGTTCTTCGCGAACGTTTCCCATGATCTGCGCACTCCGCTCGCCTCCCTTCTCGGTTACCTGGAGACCGTCGCGACGACGCGTGACCTGACAGCGGAAGAGCAACGAGAGTACTGCAAGATCGCCACCCAGGAGGCGGGCCACCTGAGCAAGCTCGTCGACCGGCTTTTTGAGCTCGCAAAGCTCGATGCGCCGGAAGCCAAGACATCGCCAGAGCCGTTCAGGATCTCCGAGGTCGCGGAGGCGATCAGCAGGAAGTTCGCCTTGGTAGCCGGGGAGCGGGGGATCCGGCTTGCCACGACGATATCCGAACCCCTGCCTCTCGTGCACGCAGATCGCGCTCTCGTCGAACGCGCCCTCGAAAATCTCGTCGAGAACGCACTCCGCTACACGCCCTCGGGGGGCATCGTCACCATCACGGCGACACTCGACCACCGAAGCGGACAGGTCGCCGTCCAGGTATCGGACACCGGCGTCGGCATACCAGAGGAGAGTCTGCCCCACATCTTCGATCGCTTCTTCCGCGGCGAGCAAGGCCGCGGCGGACAGGCCGACTGCGCAGGGCTGGGCCTCGCCATCGTCAAACGGATCGTGGAGCTGCACGGCAGCGTCATTTCCGTCGAAAGCGCCCCCGGCAGGGGCACCGTTTTTCGTTTCCGCCTGCAGACTGCAAAACTGCAGCCAGTGCAGGTGCCAAGCCGTTCAACTTGTGATCCGCGAATCAGGAGTAGTCAGCCATGAAGCAGAAAATCATTGCCAGCGCGCTGAGCACGATCCTTACGATGCCAGCCGTCGGCCTTGCCGCAGCCGACATCGTGCAACAGCAGTTGGTTCGGCAAGCCCAGGAGGCGAAGCAGAAGCTCGCCGCGGCCGAGGCGGCGAAGGGCGCCGAGCGGCGCCGGCTCATGAGCGAGCACATGAAGATGATGAGCGAGACCATGGGAAAGATGCAGGCGATGAAGCCGCGCGCTGACATGACCATGCAGGAGCAGAAGGACTGGATCGCGGAGCATCAGAAGCTCATGGACATGATGATGGATCAGATGATGGGCGAGCACCACCTGATCATGCAGACGCCCTGCACTCCCTAGCGCGGCGTGGTGGCCAATACGAGCCCCGCTTCTGCGAGGCGAGCCAGTTGTCCGCCTTGTCGCGAGGTACGTCAATCATGGAGCGCGCCGCCGGAGTGCGGAGCGCGCTCGCGGCGATCAACGGCGTGACGGACGTGGAGGCGTCGATCGGGCGCGCGCGAGCCACGCAATTCGTGTAACGGGATTCGAGGCCGGGATGATCGCAGTGCAGGAGGAAGCTTGAACGCGAAGATGAGCCACGGATCGCCGCTGCGGCGCTCTTAGACCCGATAGCGTCGCGTCATTGGACTCCTCGCTGGCGCGGGAACACGATCGATTTTTCACAGTGAAGTTTCATCAGGAGGTCCGGCCATGCCCGACTTCGTCCCCAAACCCGCTCCCCTGACCGCCACGCCGGCGGTTCCGAAATCGGGTCCAGCCGACATCCCTGGGGAGCGTCGCGTCGAGCCCCGACTGCCCACGCCGACGATCCCTGTCGAGGAGCGGCGCGAGATCACCGACGCGATCACCTTTCCTGCGAGCGGGCGCACCATCGACCGCTTCGTGCACGCCGTGCTCGGGCGCATGACCTTCGGTGTGTCGCCGGCCGCGGCAATCCTGGCGTATCTGGACTGGCTCGCCAACCTGGCGCTGGCGCCGGGCAGGCAGGCCGAGCTCGCGCAGAAGGCGTGGCGCAAGGCTGCTCGATTCGCCGTGTGGTCGGCGCGGGCTGCGGTGCAGCCGGGCACGCCGCCGTGCATCGAGCCTTTGCACCAGGATAGGCGCTTCAGAAGTCCGGACTGGCAGCAGCCGCCGTTCAATTTCTTCTACCAGTGGTTCCTCCTGAATCAGCAATGGTGGTGGAACGCCACCACGCACATCCGCGGCATGTCGACGCAGAACGAGCAGTCGGTGAGCTTTATAGCGCGCCAATTCCTGGACGTGATGTCGCCGTCGAATTTCGTGGCGACCAATCCCGAGGTGCTGAAGGCGACCGCGATGTCCGGCGGCCTCAACTTCATGCGCGGATTCTTCAACCTGATCCAGGATGTGGAGCGCACGGTCGCCGGCCGCAAGCCGGTGGGCACCGAGGCCTTCGCGGTGGGACGCGACGTGGCGGTGACGCCCGGCCAGGTGGTGTTCCGCAACCGCCTGATCGAGCTCATTCAGTACACGCCGACCACGCAGGCGGTCCATCCCGAGCCGATCCTCATCGTACCGGCGCCGATCATGAAGTACTACATCCTGGACCTCTCGCCCGAGAACTCCATGGTCCGCTATCTGGTGGGGCAGGGGCACACGGTGTTCATGATCTCGTGGAAAAATCCCGGCCCCGAGGACCGGGACTCGAGCATGGACGACTATCGGCGGCTCGGTGTGCGCGCGGCGCTGCGCGTGGTCGAAGCCATCGTGCCAGCCGTCGAGCCGCACGCGGTCGGCTATTGTTTCGGCGGGATCCTGCTCACCACGGCCGCGGCGGCGATGGCGCGCGATGGCGAGGATCGGATCCGCACGCTCACGCTCTTTACCACGGAGCTCGACTTCAGCGAACCGGGCGAGTTGCTCCCGTTCATCGACGAGAGCCAGGTCGCCTACATCGAAGACATCATGTGGGACCAGGGCTACCTCGACGGCCCGCAGTTCGCCGGTGCCTTCCAGTTGCTGCGCTCCAACGATCTCATCTGGTCGAAGATGATGCGCGAGTACCTGCTCGGCGAGCGCCAGGGCATGAGCGATCTGATGGCGTGGAATGCCGATGTGACCCGCGCGCCCTACGCGATGCACTCCGAGGTGTTGCGCTCTCTCTTCCTCGACAACGATCTCGCGGAGGGTCGCTACAAGGTCGAGGGGCGCCCCGTGGTGATCGGCGACATCCGCGTGCCGATCTTCGCGGTGGCCACCACGGAGGACCATGTCGCCCCCTGGAAGTCGGTGTACAAGCTGCACCTCCTTGCCGACACCGAGGTCACGTTCCTGCTCACCAACGGTGGTCACAATGCAGGCGTGGTGAGCGAGCCCGGACATCCGCGACGGCGCTACCAGGTGACGACGCAGCGCGAGGGCGAACGGTACGTCGACGCCGACACGTGGGCGGCACAAGTCCCCACCACCGAGGGCTCCTGGTGGCCCGAATGGCAGCGCTGGCTCACCGCGCACTCCGCGCCCGAGCGGGTGCGCCCACCGCAGATCGGGGCGCCAGAGCAAGGATTCTCGGCACTGGGGCCGGCACCAGGTGCATACGTATTTCAGGACTAGCGACCCTGTTCTGCGGACTGGCAAACCAATAACCCAAGCAAGGAGGTACAAAAAAGTGTCGAAAGCCAAGAACATCCTCATAGTGTTCGAAGCGATGGACCCCGGCCGGAGCGGGACGGTTGGGCCGAAGGAGTTTCTCGGAAAGGGTCTCAGCGGCTCTTCGAGGTGAGGGTCCGCTCTTCCGTGCTCACGACGAAGGGAATGCCATGACAAAGACCAGCGAGGCCCTGCGCGTTGCACGTTCGGCGCGGAAGACACAAGAGCCGTCCCTGCCGCAAAAATCCATTGGGACCGAGACGGTGGCGAATAGGTCGACTCCGAACTGGACAACTATGGGCCTCGCCAACGACTCACTCGAGTACCAGATCGACTTTTGGCAGCGCAGCGTACTCTTCTCCGACACGCTGCGCGAACGAGCCAACGACATGCTCGCGCACGAAGCCGCGGGATTGCCGCCGCTGCTCGGCTTCGAATACGAGACCGTCGTCGACGCCCGGACTTTCGAGCGACCCGCCAACTACGCGCTGCTCCGCATCTCGGCAGTGGGTGATGCCTGCCTTGAGGACTGTGTCGACGAAGCCGCGCGACCCGTGATCGTGGTCGATCCGCGGGCCGGACATGGTCCCGGCATCGGGGGTTTCAAGCGCGACTCCGAGGTCGGGATCGCGATGCACGAAGGTCATCCGGTGTATTTCGTGGTCTTCTTCCCGCAACCCTGCCCGGGCCAGACGCTCGCGGACGTGCTCCACGCGTTGCGGCGCTTCTTCGAGGAAGTAAGCCGGCGCCACGGCGGCCAGGCCCCCGTGCTTTACGGCAACTGCCAGGCCGGTTGGGCGATTACGCTTCTCGCCGCCGACTGCACCGGTCTCGCGGGACCCGCCGTGCTCAACGGCTCGCCGCTCTCCTATTGGGCCGGATCGTCCGACGCGAACCCGATGCGCATCACGGGCGGCCTGGTCGGCGGAACGTGGCTTTCCCATTTCCTGTCGGACCTCGGCAACGGGAAGTTCGATGGCGCTTGGCTGGTGCAGAATTTCGAAAGCCTGAACCCCGCCCACAGCCTGTGGGGGAAGTACTACGAGCTGTTTGCAAACGTCGACGCGGGGCGCGAGCGGTTCCTCGACTTCGAGCGCTGGTGGAGCGGCTTCTATTTCCTCGGTCGCGAAGAGATCGTCGCCATCGTGGAGAACCTGTTCGTCGGCAACAAGCTCGAGCAGGGCGAGATGCGGATCTGCGACCGCTGCGTGGCCGACCTCAGGCGAATCCGCAACCCGCTCGTCATCTTCGCGTCCAGTGGTGACATCATCACCCCGCCCCACCAGGCGCTGAACTGGATTCCAGCCGTGTACCCCACGACGCAATCCCTGGAGGATGCGGGCCAACGAATCGTGTACCTGCTGAACCAGCACGTCGGTCATCTGGGCATCTTCGTCTCCGCCAGCGTCGCGCGGCTGGAGCACCGGGCCATCCTGGAAAGCGTCGAGGAGCTGGAGGCGCTCAAGCCCGGTCTGTACGAGATGAAGATCGACAACCCGACCGGCGACCCCGATTGTCGCAGGCCACAGTATTCCGTGTCGTTCGAACGACGGCGCGTGGAGGACATCCGTTTCGATTACCCGCGAGATCAGTTCGAGAAGGCGCGTGACGTGTCCGAATTCAACGAGCTGCTCTACGCCACGTTTCTCAGCCCCTGGGTAAAGATGGCGGCGGCGCCGTGGAGCGCAGACCTCGTCAAGTGGCTGCATCCTATGCGCGTGAACCGGTACGCGTTCTCCGAGCGGGTCAACCCATGGATGAGCGGGCTTCCGGCCTGGGCGGAGTGGGTGCACCAGCAGAGACGGCCTGCTCGCCCCGACAATCCGTTTCTCGCCGCGGAGCGCGATGCCGCCCGGCAGGTCTCCGCAGGGCTCGACAGGCAACGCCAACTTGGCGACGCCATGCGCGAGCACGCGTTCCGATTGCTCTACGGGAAGGGCTGAGCGCCGCACGGCGTTCGGGATCATGGCAACAGGTGAGCAACCGGCCGGGATGCCCGGCACCGCACCGAGATTCGCGATGGCGACCGATCCGGTCTGCGGCATGGCGGTGGACCCGGGAGGCGCAGCGGGTACGCTCACGCACGCCGGGAGCACCTATTACTTCTGTTCGCGTGATTGCCTCAACCAGTTCTCCGCGAAGATCGAGGCGCTCCTTCGCCTCGCGGAGCTGGGCGTAAAGATCGGGACCGTCTGCCAAATCCATGGCCCGGTGGTGGACGTCGAGTGCGCCCCGCTGCCC
>JAEUMX010000274.1 GCA_016791285.1 Burkholderiales bacterium | reverse complement strand
TGCTGGTGCCGGTGCTGGGCGACCACTACGGCTCGCTCCTCGAACGCGGCGAGCTGCGCATCGCCTACGAACCCGACGCGGGGATGTTCAGCGTTCACTATTACGAGCATCGCTTCCCGGTGGATCCGCGCGAGTATCCCGCCGTCCTGGAGCGTGTGCTGAAGGCGACGGTCGGGGAGCCCGTGCCCGCGCCCGTGCTGGACGAATTCGCGAGTCTCGTCACGGCGTTCCGCAACCTGCCGGGGCGCGACGAAGCCGACCCCGAACGGCGCACCGAGCGCAGCCGCGACAAGGAGGTGCATAAGCGGCGGCTTGCAAAACTCGTGGCCGAATGCCCGCCGCTCGCGCGGGCCGTGGAAGCGGCCCTGCGCGGAGTCAACGGCAACGTCGAGGAGCCCGCCTCCTTCGACACGCTGCACGCGCTGCTCGAGGCGCAGGCCTTTCGCCTCGCATACTGGCGCGTGGCCTCGGACGAGATCAACTATCGGCGCTTCTTCGACATCAACGATCTGGCGGCGCTGCGCATGGAAGACGAGGTGGTGTTCGACGCGACCCACCGGCTGGTGCTCGACCTCGTGGTGTCGGGACAGATCGACGGACTGCGCATCGACCACCCCGACGGCCTGTACGATCCCGCGGCCTACTTTCGGCGCCTGCAGGAGCGCGTCGCGACGGCATGGAGCGTGAGCGTGAAGGAGCCGGGCGAGCGCCAGAGCCTGCCGCTCTATGTCGTGCTGGAGAAGATCAGCGCCGGATACGAGCGTCTGCCCGAGCCCTGGCGCGTTCACGGCACCACCGGCTACCGCTTCATGAACGTGGTGAACGGCCTCTTCGTCGACGGCTCCGCCCGCGCCAAGTTCGACCGCATCTATGAAGCATTCGTGCCGGAGGCGCTGGAGTTCGAGGAGGTCGCCTACCAGGCGCGGCGCGTGATCCTGCGCACCGCGCTCGCGAGCGAGCTCACGGTGCTCGCCAACCGGCTCGCCCGCCTCGCCCAGGCCGATCGGCGCACCCGCGACTTCACGTTGAACACGCTGCGCCAGGCGCTGGTGGAGGTCGTGGCGTGCTTTCCGGTCTATCGCACCTACATCGCCGACAAGGCTTCAGCCGACGACCGCCGCTACCTCGACTGGGCCGTGTCGCGTGCGCGCCGCCGCTCCCGTGCGGCGGACGCGACGATCTTCGATTTCGTGCGCACTTCGGCGCTCGGCGAAGCCGCCGGCGGGCGCGGGCAGAACGCGGAGGCGCTTGCCTTCGCCCGGAAATTCCAGCAGTTCACGGCGCCGGTGACGGCGAAGGGGGTCGAGGACACCGCGTTCTACCGCTACCACCGGCTGGTGTCGCTGAACGAAGTCGGGGGCGATCCATCCTTGTTCGGCTTCACCGTCTCGGCGTTTCACGGTGCAAGTCAGGATCGCGCGCAGAAGTGGCCGCACACGATGCTCGCCACCTCGACACACGACAGCAAGCGGTCGGAAGACGTGCGCGTGCGCATCGACGCGCTTTCCGAGTTGCCAACCGCATGGCGGCTCGGCGTGCGGCGCTGGAACCGCCTGAACCGCAGCCGCAAGCGTATGGTCGAGGGCAAGCGCGCGCCATCGCGCAACGACGAGTACCTGCTCTACCAGACGCTGGTCGGGACCTGGCCCCTCGGGCCGCTGGCGGACGACGGGCTGGCCGCCTACCGCGATCGCATTCAGACCTACATGACGAAGGCGGTGCGCGAAGCGAAGGTCGAGAGCAGCTGGATCAACGCGAACGCGGCGTACGAGTCGGCGCTCTCCGGCTTCATCGACTCACTGCTCGCGAAAACGGATGGCAACCTTTTCCTGCAGGACTTCCTGCCATTCCAGCGCCGCATCGCCTGGCTCGGCATGCTGAACAGCCTGTCGCAGACGTTGATCAAGCTCACCAGCCCGGGCGTGCCCGACATCTACCAGGGCAACGAGCTCTGGGAGCTGAGTCTGGTGGATCCCGACAACCGCCGCCCCGTGGACTACGAGATGCGCTCGGTCCTGCTCGCCGAGATGCAGGAGCAGCTTGCCACCGCGGCGGTCGGAACGGCAATGCACGCGGACGCGGTCCTGCGCGACTGGGAGTGCGGCGGCCCGAAGCTCTATATCACGTGGCGGGCGCTGGAGCTGCGCCGCGAGTACCCCCGCCTCTTCGCGGAAGGGGATTACACGCCGCTCTCCGCCGCGGGCGAGCGCGCCGAGCATGCGGTGGCCTATGCACGGCGGCAGGGCGAGGTGGCAGTGCTGGTGGTGGCGGGGCGGCTCTTCGGACGGCTCGTCGCCGAGCCGGGGGACCTGCCGTTGGGCGCCGACGTCTGGGCGGACACGTCGATACCGACCGGCACGCTGCCGGAGGGCACCCGGCCGCTCAACGTGCTCACCGGCCGCAGCGTCGAGGTCGTCGACGGCCGGCTGCTCATGGCCGATGTCTTCGCGGATTTTCCGGCAGCATTGCTGTTTTGCGAGGGCACGCCGGCGTGAATCCGAACCGGACCGTCGCCGACGAGCTGCTCGCCATCACCGACACCATCGCGAGCACGCTGCGCCTGCCGGCCGTCACGCGCATCCACGTCCCGCCGTTTCAGCCGAGGCCGGGCCGGGAATGCGAGTTCTCGGCGGTGCAGCTCGCGGACGGCAGCACCGGCATCGCCTATACGCTGCTCGCAGACGGGCTCTCCGGCGTGCAGGCCGTGCGCGCCGATGCGAGCGTGATCGGGATGGATCCGGCGCGGCTCGCACAGCGCTTCGTCTCGCCGCGCATGGCCGATCGGGTGCTCGGGCTCGCGGCCATCAATGCCATCAGCCAGTGCCTGTTTCGCCGCGCCGGCTTTGCGCCCGACTACGCCACCAACTCCTTCGGCTCCCTCGAGCTCACGCCCGGCGATCACCTCGGCATGATCGGTTACTTCGGCCCCCTGGTGGAGCGGTGCCGCGAGCTTCGCGTGGCGCTCACCGTGCTGGAGCTCGACGCAGCGCTCGTGCAGCACGCAGCGGGGCTCGAGGTGACGCTCGAGCCTGGCAAGCTCGCCGCCTGCGACAAGATCGTCTCGACCAGCACCGTGCTCCTGAACGGCACGCTGGACGACGTGCTGGCGCAGGCCGCGCACGCGAAGGCATTCGTGCTGGTGGGACCGAGCGCGGGGTGCGTGCCCGATCCGCTGTTCGCTCGCGGCGTGTCGACCCTGGGCGGCGCGGAAGTGATCGACCCCGATGCGTTCATGAACGTATGCGGCGCGCTGCAACCGTGGGGCGGCACCACGAAAAAATACTGCATCCAGCGCAACGCGTCCTATCCTGGCTTCGCTGCGCTGCTCGAACGCGCGACGCGGGCGCCGCCATGAAACGGACGGTCGAGCGCGCGTCGGTCGCTGCCTGCGTGGCCGCTGCGCTGGTATCACTGCCGGTCCTGGCGGGGAAAGACCTCGATGCCATCCGCAAGCGCGGCGAGCTCGTCTGCGGCGTGAGCACCGGTGTCGCCGGGTTCTCGGCGGCCGACAGCCAGGGCCGCTGGACCGGGCTCGACGTGGACATCTGCCGCGCCATCGCGGCGGCCGTGCTGAAGGACGGCGACAAGGTGCGCTTCGCGCCGCTCACATCCCAGCAGCGCTTTACCGCGCTCCAGTCCGGAGAGGTCGATCTGCTCTCGCGCAACACCACGTGGACGTCCACGCGCGACGCATCGCTCGGTCTGCACTTCACCTCGATCGTCTTCTACGACGGCCAGGGCTTCCTGGTGCCGAAGCGCCTCAACGTGAAGAGCGCCAAGGCATTGCAGGGCGCGACCGTGTGCGTGCAATCCGGCACCACCACCGAGCGCAACCTGAGTGACTTCTCGCGCGCCAACAACCTGAACCTGAAGCCCGTGGTGTTCTCGGATTTCGCGGCGACGAATGCCGCATACTTCGGCGGCCGCTGCCAGGCGTACACGACCGACGCCTCGGCGCTGGCGTCGATCCGCGCCCGGGAAGCACCGAAGCCGGATGAGCACGTGATCCTGCCCGAGCTGATCTCCAGGGAACCGCTGGGCCCCGCCGTGCGCCGCGGCGACGATGAATTCTTCGCGATCGTGAAGTGGGTCGCCTTCGCACTGATCGAGGCCGAAGAGCTCGGCGTGACCCAGGTCGACGCGGACCGGCAGAAGAAGGACGGCGCGAACCCGGCCATCGCACGCCTCCTGGGCGGCGGCACCGAGGACAGCGGCAAGGCCTTAGGTCTCGACAAGGAATGGGCGTATCGGGCCATCAAGGCCGTCGGCAACTATGGCGAGATCTTCGATCGCAACCTCGGTCCGAGAACGCCGATCGGGCTGCCACGCGGAATGAACGCGCTGTGGTCGAACGGCGGCCTCATCTACGCGCCCCCCATCCGCTGACGCGTCCGCGTTGAACCCCCGCCCTCCGCCCCGACGCCCGCACTGGTCATGGCGCAGCCGCGCCGCGCGCGGGGTGCTCTACCAGGCGGTCGCGGTCGGCGCCGTCGGCCTGGGCGTCTGGTGGCTCGCGCACAACACGCTCGCGAACCTGCACGCACGGGGCATCCAGAGCGGCTTCGACTTCCTGGGTTCGGCAGCCGGCTTCGAGATCGGCGAAACCCCGATCTCCTTCAGCCCCGGCGACTCGTATGCGAAAGCGATCTGGATCGGCCTGCTCAACACGATTCGCGTCGCGCTGATCGGCATCGTTCTCACGACGGTCGTCGGCGTCGCGCTTGGCGTCGGCCGCTTCTCGCGCAACGCGCTGGTGCGCGGTCTGTGCTATGTCTACGTCGAGGTGTTCCGCAACGTACCGCTCCTCCTGCAGTTGCTCATGTGGTATCTGCTCTTCGTCGATGTGCTGCCGCCCCCGCACGCGGCTTGGAGCGTCGCGGGAGGTGTCTACCTGAGCAAGGGCGGCTTGGCCTTCCCAGTACCCGCGTGGAGCGCGGGACACCTCTGGGCGCTCTTCGGAGCGGGAGCGGGTCTCGCGGCCGGCTGGACCTGGCGGCGCTGGGCGCAGCGGCGGTTCGAGCGCACCGGACAGGAGCACGACCGGCTGTGGCTGCCCGTGCTCGCCGTGGTGCTGTGCGCCGGCCTCGGCTGGTGGGCGGGGGCTCCGGGTGAATGGAATGTTCCGGAGCAACTCGCCTTCGCGGTCGACGGTGGGGCGAGCGCGACCCCCGAATTCCTCGCGCTGCTGCTCGGTCTCGTGCTCTACACCGCCGCCTTCGTGGCCGAGGTCGTGCGAAGTGGCATTCAGTCGGTGGACCGCGGTCAGGTGGAAGCGGCGCGGGCGCTGGGTTTGTCACCCCGCCTCCAGATGCGGCTGGTGGTGCTGCCCCTGGCGCTGCGCGTGATCGTCCCGCCGCTCACCAACCAGTATCTGAATCTGACCAAGAACTCGTCGCTGGCGGTCGCGATCGGCTACCCGGATGTCGTGTCGATCGCCAACACCACGTTGAATCAGAGCGGGCGCGCCGTCGAGTGCATCGCGATCATCATGGCGGTGTATCTCACGACGTCGCTCGCGACGTCGGTCTGCATGAACTGGTACAACCGCCGCGTGGCCATCACGGAGCGTTGACGATGGGCGATGCGTTTTGCCCCATCGCGCCGCGTCCGGCGCCGGTGCGCCCGGGCGGTGGCGTGGCGTGGCTGCGGCACAATCTGTTCGGCGATTGGCAAAGCGCGCTCACCACGCTGGTGCTGATCGGCATCGCGCTCTACCTGCTGCCCGGCATCCTGCGATGGTCGGTAGACGACGCGGTCTTCGCACCCGATGCCGACGCCTGCCAGGCAGTCCGCGGTGTCGGTGCGTGCTGGGGAGTGGTGGCGGAGAAGTATCGACTCATCCTGTTCGGCCGCTATCCGTTCGACCAGCAGTGGCGGCCGGAAGTGGCCACGGCGCTGATGCTGGGTGCGCTCGTTACAAGCTGTATCCGCCGATTCTGGCGTCCCTGGCTCGCGGTAATGTGGGCATCGGTAGTCGCCATCTTTCTCGTGCTGATGGGCGGCGGCCTCTTCGGACTCACGCCGGTGCGCACAGAGCTGTGGGGCGGCCTGCCGCTCACCGTCATGCTCGCGACCTTATCGATTTTCCTCGCCTTTCCCATTGCGATTCTGGTGGCGCTGGGTCGGCGTGGCCACCTGCCCGCGATCCGCGCCCTCTGTGTGGCCTACGTCGAGCTCGTGCGCGGCGTGCCGCTGATCTCGGTCCTCTTCATGGCCTCGTTCATGTTCCCGCTCCTGCTCCCGCAGGGCGTTACCATCGACGTGCTCACACGCGTGCTGGTCGGCATCGCGCTCTTCGCCGCGGCCTATATGGCGGAGATCGTGCGCGGCGGGCTGCAGGCGATCCCTCGCGCACAGCTGGAGGCGGCCACCGCGCTCGGCCTCGGCTACTGGCAGACGCAAGTCAAGATCGTGCTGCCGCAGGCGCTCGCGGCAGTGGTCCCGAGCCTGATGAACAACTTCATCGCCCTCTTCAAGGACACGTCGCTGGTGACCATCGTCTCGCTCTACGAACTCACCGGCGCGCTCGGGCTCGCACTCAATTCCGACATCGCGTGGCGGCCGTTTAAGATCGAGGCTTACCTTTTCATCGCCGCCATCTACTTCGTCTTCTGCTTCGCGATGTCGCGCTACAGTCTGTGGGTCGAAAGGCAGGTCGGCGCGAGCCGGACGCCGTGAGCGATCCGATCATCCGCTTCGCGCAGGTCAACAAGTGGTACGGCGACGACTTCCATGTCCTGCGGGATATCGACCTCACGGTGGCAAGCGGCGAGCGCATCGTCATCTGCGGTCCGTCCGGGTCCGGCAAGTCGACGCTGATCCGCTGCGTGAACGCCCTGGAGGGCTATCAGTCCGGGCGGCTTACCGTGGACGGCATCGAGGTACGCGACGATGCAAAGGCGATCGACGCCGTGCGCCGTCGTGTGGGCATGGTCTTCCAGCAGTTCAATCTCTTTCCGCATCTCACGGTGCTCGAGAACCTGACGCTCGCGCCGATGTGGGTCGGCAAGACACCGCGGCGGGAGGCCGAGTCCCGCGCCATGCGGCAGCTCGAGCGGGTACGCATTGCGGACCAGGCCGGCAAGTATCCGCTGCAGCTCTCGGGCGGCCAGCAGCAGCGGGTGGCGATCGCTCGCGCGCTCTGCCTTCAGCCGAATATCATGCTGTTCGACGAGCCGACCTCGGCGCTGGACCCCGAGACGATCAAGGAGGTGCTCGACGTAATGATCGAGCTGGCCGGCCAGGGCATGACGATGCTGGTGGTCACGCACGAGATGGGATTCGCCAGAGCAGTGGCCGATCGGGTGATCTTCATGGACCAGGGACAGATCGTCGAGCAGAACACGCCGCGCGAGTTCTTCGACCATCCCCGGAACGAGCGCACGAGGGAGTTCCTGTCGAAGATCATCGGTCACTGAGAAGGGCAGGCAACCGGAGGTGCGGCGCCCCCGCCCGCGCGGAGCAGGCGCTATAATTCCGGTCCATTCGCCATGTCAGACGCCGAACTTCAGCCGGAACAGCAGCCGGACCAGGCAGCCGAGCTCGAGCTGCGCGTGCGGCGCATGCATCGCCGCGACTTGAATCGCGTGTGGGAATTCCTGAAGCTCGTGTTTCGCGACGTGAACCGCGAGACCGTCGAGTACCAGCGTCCGCGGCTCAAGAAGCACTTCGAGGAGATCTACGAAGAGGAAGGCATAGAGCAATTGCTCTTCGAGCTGAAGAAGGACGGCAAGCACGAACTGGTCGGGTATGCCGAGTTTGCTTACGAGATCACCGGCTCCGACAACTGGATGAACCACCGGTATTTCGAGAAGCGCGGCATGCGCCCGCTCTTCGTGGAAGAGCTCGCGGTGCACCCGAACTACCACGGACTGGGCGTCGGCTCCTTCATCTTCGAGCAGATCGAGCACGCGGCGCGGCTGCGCGGCTGCACACACATCGTGCTCGAGGTGGCGGAGAACAACGAACGCGCCCTCAAGTTCTACCGCACACGGAACTGCTTCAAGCTCGACTCAGCGATCTTCATGGCGAAGAAGGTGAGTGTCGACGACGAACTGCTGGGACCGCGGAAGATCAGGGTGCCGGCTCCGGGGTGATGCACGAGTGGGGGATTTGGTCTTACTGCCAGCTTGCGGCGATCGTCGGATTGAGCGCAGTCTGGTAGTCGAGCGGGAGGGTCGTCATACCCGGTGCGGGCGGCGCGAAGGCGGCCATGGCGTCGACCAGCGCCTGGACGTTCGATGCGGGCAGCGTCTTGTCGCCATCTGTGGTCTGAATGCGCTCGACCCGGCGCGCCGCGCCGCGATACCAGTCGCGCAGGACGAGCGCATCGTCGGTACCGATGATGTTCGCTTCGAGATCGTGGCCGACGCGCCGGAACCAGATCTGGTCGTGCGCGACCCCGCCGAGAAACCTCGCGCGGTCGCTGTTGCCGGGGGTCGAGTCGTTCTCGACGATGGTGTCGGTGCCGTCGCCGCGTCCGAACAGATAGGTGTCGTCGCCCGGGCCGCCCGCGAGGGTGTCGTTGCCGCCAAGCCCCGAGAGGCGATCGTCGCCGGCGCCACCGGTAAGCCTGTTCTTGGCGCCGTTGCCGGTGAGCTCGTTGGCGAGCGCATTGCCGGTGCCGTTGATCGCCCTCACACCGGTGAGGGTCAGGTTCTCCAGGTTCTCTCCGAGCGTGTAGCCGATGCTCGCCATGACGGTGTCGAGGCCCTGGTCGATGTTCTCGATCGCGACGTCGGCACCCTGCGCGACGACGTACGTGTCGTCGCCGAACCCGCCCGCCATCGTGTCTCCACCGCCCTTGCCGTCGAGCCAGTTGCTGCCCGCGTTGCCGGTGAGCACGTTGGCAAAGCCGTTTCCGGTCGCGCCGATGTCGTCGGTACCGCTCAGGGTCAGGTTCTCGAAGTACCTGCCGAGCGTCCAGGTCACGTCAGCGTAGACGGTATCGACGCCCTGCCCCGAACGCTCGGTCGCGGTGTCGCCGGCGCTCACGTAATAGGTGTCGTTGCCCGCGCCACCGCGCAGCGTGTCGGCACCTGCACCGCCCAGGAGCGTGTCGTGACCTCCACCGCCTTCGAGGCAGTCGTCGCCGCCACGCCCTGCAAGCACTTCCGCGTCGGGGCCGCCGAGCAGCTCGTCATACCCGTCCCAGCCAGCGAAGTTGCTCGTCGCGATCGCCCGCGCGAGCACCTGCTGGATCGTGAGCTCGGTCCCATCCGCGAAGCCGATCACTTCGATGCCGGTGCCGATCGGGTCGGCGGATCGCGCCAGCGTGAACGTGACCCGGTCGCCGTCCGGATGGTCGAGGTGAAGCAGACCGGGCTCGCCGTCGACTTCGCTCGTCGAGACTATCAGCTCGTCAGCGCGCCACTTCTCCGCGAGCTCCACGCGATCGATCCACACCGCACTGTCGTAGTACGGTTCGATCGCGGCGTGATCGTTGCCGGCGATGACGGGCAGCGGCGGCAGGGGTTCGACGTAGACGAAGCGCTCCAGATAACGACTCTCTTCCCACGCGATCTCGGTTTCGTATTCTTCGATCCTCTTGCGAACGTCGTGCGCGGTCTGCCCGTCGTAGGTCGGTGGCGCCCCGGTCCCGTCCCAGGTCAGCAGGGTGGCGTACAGATCCCGCTCGGACTCGAGCGCATCTTCGAGATCGCCGAGCACCCGTTCCAGACCCGCTTGCGGACTTTCGAAGAGCATGCGTACTTCGCCTAACAACCCATACTGCGCGTACGCGACCGTATCGAGGAAGCGTCCTCCCCCTGCCTCCCGTACTTCCAGGTCGCTGAAGTTGGCGACGTTGAAGTAACTTTGCCGATAGCGATCGAGGTCGTCGCCAATGTCCGTGATCGAATCACTTCCTTCGCCCACCCTGGCGTATGTGTCCGCGCCAGTATCGCCCGACAGGCTGTCGTCACCCGACCCACCGATGAGGATGTCGTTGCCCGCGCCGCCGGTCAGCAAGTCGTCACCCTCGTTGCCATAGAGCAAGCTGCCCAGGCGCCCGTAGCCACGGCTCGTGTCGGCCAGCGCGTAGCCCGGGTCGTCATTCACGTAAACGAAATCGTCACCCGCGCCGGCGTCGACGACAGTGTAGTCACGTGCCCCGATAGAACTGCTGTTAGCCCCGCCGCGAATCTCCTCGATGTTGAGACGCGCCGACTCGTGGGTGACCGAGTTCG
>JAEUMX010000213.1 GCA_016791285.1 Burkholderiales bacterium | reverse complement strand
CGCTCGTGCGCCAGAATGATCTGCAGGCGTTCCTTCGCGATCGTCGCCGTCTTCTTCTTTTGTCCCAGAAAGAATGACAGGAAGGACATGCGCCGCACCCTCATCGGTTGCCGAACAGCCGCTTGAAGAACCCCGGCTTCTGGTAGTCGGTGAAGCGCAGGGGAATGTCCTCGCCCAGGAAGCGCGACACGACATCCTTGTAGGCGCCGGCGACGTCCGTGCCGTTCAGGTGCACCGCCGGAAGGCCCTGGTTGGATGCCTGCAGCACGGATTCCGACTCGGGGATGACGCCGATCAGCCTGATGCGCAGGATCTCCTGGATGTCATCGAGGGAGAGCATCTCGCCGCCCACCACGCGCTTCGGATTGTAGCGGGTGATCAGCAGATGCTCCTTGATCGGCTCCGCGCCGTCGATCGCGCGCTTGGTCTTCGACGCGAGGATGCCGAGGATGCGATCGGAATCGCGGACCGACGAGACCTCCGGGTTTGTCACCACCAGCGCTTCGTCGGCGTAATGCATGGCGAGCAGGGCGCCGGTTTCGATGCCCGCGGGCGAGTCGCAGACGATGTAATCGAAGCCCAGGTCCTGGAGGCCGTTCAGCACGTTCTCGACGCCCCGTTGCGTGAGCGCGTCCTTGTCGCGCGTCTGCGAAGCCGGCAGCACGTGCAGGTTGTCGCAGTTCTTGTCGCGGATCAGCGCCTGGTGGAGCGAGGCTTCCTCGTGGATGACGTTGATGAGATCGTAGACCACGCGGCGCTCGCAGCCCATGATGAGGTCGAGGTTGCGCAAGCCGACGTCGAAGTCGATCACGGCCGTCTTGTAGCCGCGCAGCGCGAGACCGGCAGAGAAGCTCGCGGCCGTCGTGGTCTTGCCGACGCCGCCCTTGCCGGAGGTGATGACGACGATGCGCGCGGTCTTCGCGGGCTTGGGCGCGGCAGCAGCGGGTGCCGTCGCCGGGGTTGCAGCGGCGGGTGCTGTCTCGGCTGCAACCGGTGCCGTGTCGGGTGCCGCAGCAGGTGCTGTCTCGGCGACGGCCGGTGCCGAGTCGGGTGCTGTGGCGGGTGCTGCCTCGGCTGCAACCGGTGCCGAGTCGGGTGCTGTAGCGGGTACTGCCTCGGCCGCGGCCGGTGCCGTGTCGGGTGCTGCGATCGGATCGGATTGATTCATGGGCATCTCGCGTGTTGAGGACACCGCTTCACATGGTCGGGTCAGCGCAGGTCGAGCGCTTCGACGATCAGCCGTTCGCCGTCGAGCCGTACCTGCGCCGCCTTGCCCTGCACGTCGTCGGGCAGGTTGGTCTCGACCGTTCGATAGTATCCTGCGATGGAGTAGAGTTCCGGCTCCATGCAGGTGCAGAAGATGCGGGCATCGCGGTCGCCATGGACACCGGCAAGCGCCCGGCCGCGCAGCGGCGCGTAGACGTGGATGTTGCCCCCCGCGATGATCTCGGCGCCATGGCTGACGAGGCCGAGCACGATCAGATCACCGGCCGCGTGCAGGCGCTGCCCCGAACGCAGCGGCTTGTCGACGATGGTCGCCGTGGTGGCGCGGGTGACGATCTCGGGCGGCTCGCTCACGGTCCTTGGCGCGGGCTCGGGTTCCTGCGGTGCCGGCCGGCGCACGTCGCGATCCGGGAACACCGTCAACCCGCTGGCGCTCACCCAGTCTTGCTGCGCGTCGAGCGCGACCACGCCGATCGGGCGCAGCCGCAGGGTCAGGAGCAGGTCCCTCAATTCGCGCAACGGCAGCTCGCTCTCGGGCGGCAGCCGGCGCACGTCGACCACCACGGCGTCGTTGGCGAAGAACTCGGGCATCGCGCCGTAGCGTGCCTGCAGCTCGTCGCGCAGCACGGCGATCTCGGCAGTCTTGACGATGAGATGCAGGGCGTCGACCGCGCCGTTCTTCAGCTCGAACGTGGAGGCATCCTTCGGGGGCATGGAGGCTACGGCTAAAAATCGGGCGATTGTACCCCGGAGCGTATGCTCGCGAGAGCCGATTTCTCGCGCCCCGATTAATCAATGGCGTACCGCCGCGGGCAGTCAGTCGCGGTTGCCCTTTTTCTTCAGGAAGAGGAAGAGCGTGAGCGCCGCGATCATCAGCGCCAGGACGGCGCCGAACTTGAGCAGGTCGCGCTCGCCGTCCCAGGCGACCGCCTCCCGCAGAAAGAGCACGGCGAGCACGGCGATCACGATGCTGACCAGATTCGCCTTGAGGTCCTCGAGGTCCTGAACCTCGAGCCAGCGCGGCAGCGGCAGCTTATCGTCGATGAAGAGGGCGTAGAGGCCGAGGCTGATGATGTAGACGGCGATCGCGATGAGGAAGATGTCGACCGCCTCGATCAGCCCGATGGCGATCACCTTGGCGCCCTGGGGCGAGATATGTCCCTCGCCGATGAGCCGCACCACGGCTTGCGCGACCACCAGCGCCTCATACACGAGCAGCACGCACGAGGCGACGAAGGTACCGGCGACGGCGATGAGGACGACGTAGCGGCTGGAGGCCAGGGCACGGCGCAGCATGGGTGGGATCTCCCGCAGGGGTCGCGAAACCGGCGCGATAGTAGCACGCAGTGCACTCCGAACCGGCTGCGCGTGTGCGACCTGGGTTACAGACGGGAGCCGATCGCGGTTGGTAGAATTGGGCCGTCAGTGAATGGGAGGTCGCGTCATGACATCGGAGTCGAAACGGGGTGCGCGGCGGCGCGTCGTCGTAGTCGGCGGAGTGGCGGGCGGGATGTCCGCTGCCGCTCGGCTGCGGCGGCTCGACGAGCGCGCGCAAATCCTCGTGCTGGAGCGCGACGACTACGTTTCGTTCGCCAACTGCGGGCTGCCGTATCACATCGGCGGCGAGATCGAGGACCGCGAGGCGCTGCTCCTGCAGACGCCGCAGAGCCTGGCGGAGTCGCTCGCGCTCGACGTTCGCACCGGGCACGAGGTGGTGGCGATCGAGCGTGCGGCGCGGCGCGTGCGGGTGGTCGAGCGCGCCACCGGCCGCGCCTACGAGGAAGGGTACGACCGACTGGTCCTCGCGACCGGTGCCGCGCCGATGAAGCCACCGCTGCCCGGGATCGACCATCCGCGCATCTTCACCCTGCGCTCGATCCCCGACATGGATGCGATCAAGGCGGTAGTGGATGGCGGCGCGCGCAGCGCCGTCGTCGTCGGCGGTGGTTACATCGGGCTGGAAATTGCCGAGGCGTTTCGCCATCGCGGGCTGGAAGTGACGCTGGTGGAGGCGGGTGAACACGTGATGGCGGTGCTCGATGCCGAGATGTCGCGCGAGGTCGAGGACCATCTCGAAGCGAAGGGTGTGCGGTTGCACCTCAAGACGACGGCACGCGGCTTCGCGCCGGCGCCCGGGGACGCGGTCACCGTCGATCTGGACAGCGCCGGCAGCGTGGTCGCCGACCTCGTCGTGGTTGCCGTCGGTGTGCGACCCGAGTCGTCGCTCGCACGCTCGGCCGGGCTCGAGGTGACCGAGCGCGGCGCCGTCATCGTCGACGAGCATCAGCGCACGTCGGACCCCGCGATCTATGCCGTCGGCGATGCCGTGGCGGTGCGCGACACCGTCACCGGCGAGCGGGTGGTCGTGCCGCTCGCCGGTCCCGCCAACCGTCAGGGGCGCATCGCGGCGGACCACATCGTGCGCGGCGCCGGGCGCAGCGCGCGCTACACGACGACGCAGGGCACCGGGGTGGTCAAGATCTTCGACATGACGGTCGCCATGACGGGAGCCTCGGAAAAGGCTCTACAGCGAACCGGACACGCCTACCGGAAGGTCTACCTTCATCCGAGCGGGCACGCCACCTACTACCCCGGCACGGCGCCGATGCACCTCAAGGTGCTGTTCGATCCTGCGGAGGGTCGCGTGCTCGGCGCGCAGGCGGCCGGCTGGGACGGTGTGGACAAGCGCATCGACGTGTTCGCGGTCGCCATTCGCGCCGGCTTGACGGTCGAGGACTTGGAAGAGCTCGAACTCGCCTACGCGCCGCCGTACGGCTCGGCGAAGGATCCGGTGAACATGGCGGGTTTCCAGGCGGCGAACCTGCTGCGCGGCGACCTCGAGCTCTGGTACGCGGAAGAGTGGCCGGCGCTGCCGGCAAACGCGTTCGTGCTCGACGTGCGCTCGCCGGCCGAGCACGAGCACTGGAGCCTGCCGGGGTCGATCCTGATTCCCCTGAAGCAACTGCGCGAGCGGCTCGGAGAACTGCCCAAGGATCGGCCGATTTACGTCTACTGCCGGTCCGGCTTCCGCTCCTATCTTGCCTATCGGGTGCTGGCGCAGAGGGGCTTCGACGCGCAGACCCTGAGCGGCGGCGAGCTCACCTTTCGCGCCGTCCACCGCGGCAGTCCGAAGGGCGCACGTCCGGTGCCGGTCATCACTTACGCGGAAGACGAGACGGCGTTGCCTTGAGCCCGCGGGCGGGTCGGTTCACTACCGGAAAGCGTTCCGGGGCTTATCGAACACGATCCGGTAGAGCGCCAGGTTCTCCAGTGCAAACCCGTACTCGGAAATCTGCAGGTAGTCGACGTAGTTCTGGTAGATGTCCTCTCCTTGCAGCGCGATGGCTTGCGCCTTGTTGCGCTTGAGATTGTTCTTCCACAGCCGGCACGTCTGCTGGTAGTCCCGGGCGTGGTCGACCACCTTCACGATCTTGAACACGTCTTCGGCGGCGGCGACGATCTCCTGCAGGCGCGGCAATTCAGAGCCCGGAAAAATCCTCGACAGCTGCGTTTCCTGTGTTCTCCTCTTCGCATCCGCACACCCGTGCGCGATGGTCTGCAGCGAGAGGCGGCCCGGGAACACGAGCCACGACGCACACTTCTCGAAGAACGCCCGGTAGGCGTCGATCTTCTCCGCCGGGGTCATGCCCGGACGAGCGAAATGCTCGAACGCGCCAATGGAGATGATGGCGTCGTAGGGCGTCCGCGGCGCATGGTCCTGCCAAGCCTCCAGGCGCACCTCGATGCTCGCGAGGTTGCGTTCGCGAATCGACTGCGCCTGCGCTTCGCTCAGGGTGAGCCCGACTGCACGCCGCACACCGTGCACCTGAGTGAGCCGGATCAGCAGCGCGCCCCAGCCACAGCCTATGTCGAGCACCGCATCCTTGCTGCTGGCGTTCGCCCTGTCGACGTGATAGTCGAGCTTTCTGACCTGCGCTCGGGCCAGATCATCGTCCTTCTGTTCGCCATCCCACAACGCGCACGAGTAGATCATGCGCTCGTCCAGCCACAGGCGGTAGAAATCGTTGCCCACGTCGTAGTGACGCTGAATCTCGGCGGCGGAGGCGCCGGCGTTCACCCCTTCTCCATTCATGCGCTTCGATCCCGGTCGTTCGACTCCTGTTACGAACGCGGCACACTACCTGTCGACCAGCGAGCGGTCAAATGCCCCGCTGGCCGACAGGGGGAAGGATTTCAGAAGCCGAGGCTCCAGTTGACGTAGAGCGTGCCGACACGGTCGAGCTGGTAGCCGTTTACATCCGTGTACACGGGCTGCAGCCACTCGATGCTGAAGCGGTTGCCGCGCAGCGGTCCTTTCTCCACTACGGTGTTGAGGCCGAAACCGATGTCGAGGAAATCACCGCCGTAGTTGGCCTGCAGGTCCGGCGGGCTGCTGTGGTTGTGGGGACCGTTGTAGTGGCCCTCGATGTCGCCCTGGCTCATATACAGCACGCGCAGCGACCCCGACAGCCAGTCGAGCAGGCGGTAACTGCCCCAGCCCGTGGTTTGGAAGACGTCGCCGTAGCGGAATCCGGCCTCGTTCTCGCCCTCCATGCGAATCACCCCGAGCAGCTGCGCACCCCAGGCCCAGGGACCCGTGCGGCCGGTGTACGTGAGGCTCGGCACGAAGTCCCACGTGCCGCTGCCAAGCTGCATCATGTAGTGCGTGTAGCGACCGTCGGCACCCTTCTGGGTGACCGAGCCGGTGGGGGCGCTGAACGTGATGCCGGCGTGCGCATGGTTGATTTCGTCCTGGTAGAGGCGCACGAGCCCCGACAGCAGCGTGTCGCCAAAGCCGTCGGTGCTGTGCGAGTGAGGTCCCCCATCCCCGTGACCGCCGTGGTGGTCCGTGTCCATGCCGGGCAGCATCGGCAGACCCTGCATGGTCATGTCCATGCTGACGTATTGCGGCATCACCATCAGGGTGAGCCAGTCGGTCGGCGCGTACATGATGTCCAGCATGTTCATGTACATGTTCATGCTGGTTGGCTTCATTGAGTAGCCGGCGGCGGCGAGCTGGAGATCGCCGACGGTACTGGTGCCGCGCAGCATATCGCCGGCCTGTCGGCTGTACATGAAGCGGTAGCCGACCATGAACTCACCGGCCTTGTGCATGTGGTCGAACAGCACGCCGGCAGGTGCGTGTGAAGCCGGGTTGAGCAGCGCTGGATCGTCGTCGGCGAGGGCGGGGGAAGGGCCGGCGATGAGCGCGCAGGAGAGTGCGAGGGTGGCGGTGGCGCGGCGCGCGGCGCAGTCCTTTGGATGGGGCATGTCGTCTACCTTCGGCGGAGCTCGCGGCGCCGATGCGCCGCAGAGCGGTGACTACGGACGACCCGGCCGACGCCGTCGCGACGGGATGACTTCGTCAGCGAGTGAGCGCGAGGTCGGGCAGTGTGGAGCGGGAATGCCGAACGCTACCGTCGTCCAGCGCACGCTGGCGAATTTCCGCTCAGACGCTCAAATTTGCCGTGTATTCCCGCGACGGCTCCTATAATTCCAGAAAGTGGATTCTGACGCGACCGCGGCCGGTTGGAGTGTGCGGTCGCGAGCAGGGAAACACGAATGACGTTGGCGAGGGAGCGACCATGAAGCGAGTGTCACGAGCGAGTGCGTTGGCGCTGATTGCGGCGTCTTTTCTGTGGGTGTCGTCGGTCCGCGCCGTCGATGTGTGGACGGTTGGCGTGGACAACACCCGACAGGGTTGGAACAAGTTCGAGACAGTGCTGAAGCCGGCGAACGTTCCCAAGCTGAAGAAGATTCGCGAATTCGTCGTCGACGAGAAAGTCGACGTATCGCCGCTCGTGGTAGGCAACAAGCTGTATGTCTTCACGATGAAGACCACGGTCTATGTCTTCGACGTCGACACGGGCGCCGAGCTCGCCAAGCGTCAGCTTGCGGCACCGTTCGACCCATGCGCACAGCCAGGCAATATGGATATGTGGTGCATCTATCACAGCTGGGGAATCACGGCCACGCCGGTGATCGACGCGGCGACCAACACGCTCTACGTGGCGACGTTCGCAAGGCCGGATGCCGGCAGCAGCAACCAGGACCGCATCAATCTGCTCTGGATACTCGACGCGAACACTCTCGCCGACAAGAAGCCGCTCGTGTTCATTGCCGGAGACGCCGACAACGGCGGCGGCGGGATAGCGAACGGGTTCACGACGCCCTACCAGAAGATGCGCGCGGGATTGGGGCTGCTGACGGACGCCGATGGGAACAAGGCCGTGGTGATAGCGTTCTCGATGAATGGCGAAAACCCGAACGGCCCGGGCCACGGATTCGTGGTTGCGTACGATGTGCGCGGGCTCGATCGCGACGCGGGCTTCGCGCCGACGCCGGCGATCTGGAACGTCACGCCCGGCGGAGGCGCCGGCGGCATCTGGATGTCGGGCTCCGGACCCGCGATCGACGGTAGCGACATCTACTTCACGACGGGCAACGGTATGGATCCGGGGACGAAAGCGGGCAACTATGCCGAGAGCTTCGTCAAGCTTCGCTATACGGCTGGTGTTGCCAACGTGAACGATGGCAAGCCGAAGCTGGAGGTTGCCGACTACTGGGGCGCGTTCAGCGATTTCGGGCGCGCGGACGGCGATCAGGATCTCGGCGCGGCCGGTGTCTTCATCGTACCCGCGCGCGGCAATCTCGTCGGCGGCGGCAAGGACGGCATTCTCTACAACCTGAACATGAACGACCTCGGGAAGAACGCGTGGGATCCGCATTTCAACCTTCCCTTCGTGGCGACCTACCTGCCGAACGCCCCGAACGGGAACGCGGGTCTGCCGACGACGACGCCCGCAGATCCGAACTGGCCGATCGTCAATCGCGACCGCAACCTCCCGGCCAACACGCCGGACCACAAGAGCCATCACATTCACGGCACCCCCGTGTACATGGAGCGCGCGACCAAAGGCATCGTGTACATCTGGGGCGAGAACGAGCGCCTGAAGTCCTACAACGTCGACTTCGCCACGAAACGCATCACGTCGTTCCGCGGCGAGGGGACGAAATACGCCTCTGGCGAGCCGCACGAGCCAGGCGGCATGCCGGGGGGGCGCCTCGTCGTTTCCTCCAACGGCACGACACCGGGGACGGGCGTGGTGTGGGCTGCGTACCCGACGAAGGGCGACGCGAACTCCAAGATCGTTCCCGGCGCGCTCGTCGCGTACGACGCGACGACGCTCGTCAACGGCACGCAGATGAAGCAGCTCTTTCACAGCGACGCGAAAGCCGCCAACAAGCTCGGGAACTTTGCCAAGTTCTCCACGCCGGTGGTCGCAAACGGCAAGGTCTACGTCGGTACGTTCAGCAACAAAGTGGTCCAGTACGGTCTTTGAGGGAGTCGGCGATGAAGCACATCCTGGTACTTGCGGCAGTAGCGCTGTCCGCCTGTAGCACTGTCACGCCCACGAAGACTGCTCCGCCAGCGCAGCCGGCGGCACCCCAGGCTGCGGCGCCGGCGCCCGCTCCGGCGCCTGCACCGGAACCGGCCGCACCTCCCATTGCCAGCCTGAGCGATCTCGAGGCGATGACTTTCGGCTGTCCCAAGGCGGGACTCAACGCGGCGGCGCGCGAGGCCGCCAAGGCCCCCGCGCAGGGACGGTATCAGTTCTCCTACTTCAAGATCATCAGCGACGCCCACCACTCGCTGTACGAGGTCCACTTCGAGAGCAACGACCATGAGGATCCGGACCTGAAGTACTGCGTGGCCATCTACTGTCAGCAAGGGTGGGATCCGAAAACCACGAAGACCTCGGTCAGCCTAATGAGCGACGGGCCACCCACCAAGGCAGGCGCTGCGGACGCCGCGCACGGAGCGCGCTGCGGTGTCGCGCCGCAGACACCACAGAAGCGGAAACCGAGGCGATAGGAAGATCGGACGGGATCCTCGATCCATTCGCCTCACCGCGACCTGGCGGTCGCTTGGCGCGTGGTCGCCTCCATGATAGCGTAGCCCGCGCCCGCTTCCTCTGCCCGTGTCATGCCAATTTTTCGCCTCGCAGTCGCTGTTCTGTCGTGCCTGTTCGCTGCCTTCGCCCATGCCGATCCGCCCCGGGTCGAGGCTTTCGCGCCGCAGGGCACGGCCAAGCGCGTACACCAGGCGAGCGCGCGCTTCTCGGTGCCGATGGTGCCGTTCGGCGAGCCGCGCCTGTCCGACCCGTTCGACGTGAGCTGTGCCGCGAAGGGGGCGGGGCGCTGGATCGACGACCGCAACTGGGCCTACGACTTCGGACGCGAACTGCCGGCGGGGCTGCGCTGCAACTTCACGCTGAAGGATGGTCTCGCCGACGTGGCGGGGCAGCCTGTCACCGCGGCGAGCTTCGCGTTCTCGACCGGCGGGCCCGCGGTGATCGGCTCGGTGCCCTACGAGGGTGCTCGTGCGATCGACGAAGAGCAGGCGTTCGTGCTCGCGCTGGATGCTCCCGCGCAGGATCAGAGCGTCGCCGAGCATGCGTGGTGCGATGTCGCGGGCATCGGTGAGCGGATCGCCGTCAAGCTGGTCGAGGCAGCCGAGCGCGCCACGGTGCTGGAAGCAAATCGCAGCTTCGTCGAAGCGCATCTGCGCCGGACCTATCGCCCCGGCGGCCGCGCGTATCGCAAGCGCGACTGGACCGCGGCCCTGCACGCGGCTGCGCTGCCGATCGCAGTCGTGGCGTGCCAGCGCCGCCTGCCGAACGACGCGCAGGTGCGGCTGGTATGGGGGCGGGGCATCGCGGCAGCAAGCGGGATCGCGACGACCCGCGATCAGACGCTCGCGTTTCGCACGCGCGCTGCGTTCCGCGCCCGGCTCAGCTGCACCCGAGCATCCAAACAGGCACAGTGCATCCCGGTGCTGCCGATCGCGCTCACCTTCAACGCCCCGGTCGCCCGTGCCGAAGTCGAGAAGGCGGTGTTGCGCGGTGCCGACGGCCAGACCTACGCCGCGACGGTCGATCGGGACGCGAGCTTCGTACAGCGCATCACCTTCGACGGTCCGTTTCCCGAGAAGTCGGTCTTCAAACTCGATCTGCCGCCCGCGCTGCGAGACGATGCGGGCCGCACCCTCGTGAACGCCGCGAGCTTTCCACTCACGGTGAAGACCGACGAGAACCCGCCGCTCGCCAAATTCGCGGCCCGTTTCGGCATCGTCGAAGCGCATGCCGGCGCGGCGCTGCCGGTGACGGTGCGCAACATCGCGACGCCGAACGCCGAGGGCGCGCCGGCAATGGATGGCCGCGTGCTCCGAGTCGATGCCGCGGCACCGGCTGCGGTCGCGGACTGGTTGCGCAGGCTGAATACGCTCGAGCACAGCGAATGGCGATACGACCCGAAGACGCGCACCAACGTGCCGGTGCGGCGCGTGGGCGAGCGCTCGATCTTCGGCCCCGGCGACAAGCCCGCGGCGTTTCGGGTGCCGGTCCCCGGCAGCGCGAAGAGCATGGAGGTCGTCGGCATTCCCTTGCAGCGCCCCGGCTTCTACGTCGTCGAGGTCGCGAGCCCGCGGCTCGGCGCGGCGCTGCTCGGCAAGCCCCAGCCGTACTACGCTCAGGCCGCGGCGCTGGTGACCAACCTCGCCGTACATTTCAAGCTCGGGCGCGAGTCCTCGCTGGTGTGGGTCACGCGACTCGACCGCGGGCTGCCGGTGCCGGGCGCGGAGGTCACGGTCGCCGACTGCAAGGGACGCAGTCATTTCAGCGGCCGGACGAACACCGAAGGGCTCGTGCGCATCCCGAAGGCGCTGCCGCGACGCGACACGCTGCCCGACTGCACCGCGACCGGCGACAAGCAGTATCTCGTCACCGCGAAGCTCGGTGACGATGTCGGCTTCGCGCTCTCGAGCTGGAACGAAGGTATCACGCCGTGGCGCTTCAACCTCCAGACCGGAGGATGGGACGGACCGTATCTCGCGAGCACCGTGCTCGACCGGACGCTGCTGCGCGCGGGTGAGACCGTGCACATGAAACACTTCGTCCGCCGCCACTCCGAACGCGGCGTCGAATACGTGCGCCCCGACGCGCTCGCCGACCGGATCGTGATCCGCCACGGCGGCAGCGACGATCGTTTCGAGCTGCCCGTGCAGTGGGATGCGCGCGGCATCGCCGAGTCGACCTGGGCGATTCCGAAAGAGGCGAAGCAGGGCACCTA
>JAEUMX010000185.1 GCA_016791285.1 Burkholderiales bacterium | reverse complement strand
GCGGCAAGCGCCAGCAAGAGGGTAAGGGTCTTGAGCTTGTTCGTAGTTTTCATTTGATCGAGTCCTGATTGACGAACCGGTGGGGCCGTAATGCCCGCCCGCCATGGTTCTTGTCGGGCTAAGCCTCTGCGGCAGCAACGTGCGCGCGACGGGCAGCAGCTTTCGGGCCACTTTTTCTGATAAACGGGCGAACCACCGACGGACGGACCTCACGCGCGGATGTCCGTGTTGGCACCACCGCGTCTCGAATCAGGAAGGGGTTACTGCAGATAACTGCGCCGGACGGCGCAGCGCTTACTCGTGTTCCGCTTTCGGCTCGCGGCTCAGAAGCTCCTCGACCACCGCGGCGGCGGCAGAGCCCTCGAACAATAGACGACACACGGCTTCTGTGATCGGCATCTCGATGCCGTGCTGCCGGGCCAGGTGCTGCACCGAGCGCGCCGTGTAAACGCCTTCGGCGACGTGACCAATGGCGTCGAGTATGTCCGGCAGGCGTCGGTTCTCCGCCAGCATGAGGCCGACTCGACGGTTGCGGGAAAGGTCGCCGGTGCATGTGAGGATCAGATCACCCGCGCCCGCCAGACCCATGAACGTCTCCGGCCGCCCGCCGAGGTGCACGCCGAGGCGCGTGATCTCCGCGAGCCCGCGGGTGATGAGCGCCGCGCGAGCGTTGTTGCCGAACCCAAGGCCATCCGCCACCCCGGCAGCGATGGCGATGACGTTCTTGACCGCGCCGCCCACTTCTGCGCCCACCAGATCGTCCGTCGAGTAGATGCGAAGCAGCGGACTGTGCAGCTGCCGGGTCGCGTCGACGGCAAAGCCGTGATCGTTGGAGGCCAGGGCGACCGCTGTCGGCAGACCACGCGCGACCTCGAACGCGAAGCTCGGACCCGAGAGCACCCCGCGCGGGACGGCAGCCGCGAGTTCATCCTCGGCGATCTGGTGCGGCAACTGCGCGCCTTCGGCCTCGAAGCCCTTGCTCGCCCAGACGACGGGCACCGCTCGTTTCGAAGCGGCGATGCTGCGCAGGGTGACGCGCAAGGCAGCGGTCGGCACCACGACGAGCGCGAGGTCGGCAGCGGCGAGCGCCGTCTCGAGATCGCCCGTCAGCGCGATCGCGTCGGGCAGCGGAAACCCTGGCAGAAAGCGCGCGTTCTCGCGCGAGCGTCGGATTGCGTCGAGCTCCGCTGCCTCCCACACCCACAGCGAGATGTCGTGGCGCGCGGCAAAACTCAAGGCGAGCGCAGTGCCCCATGCCCCGGCGCCGAGGACGGCTATCCTCATGCGCCCCACAACTGGACGATCTTGACGTAACCGCTCTGGCCGTCGCGCAGACGCACGCGCACCCAACCGGGAAGCGAGGGTCCGAGCCATTCCAGGAGGACGTTGCGCTCCGCCTGGAACGCGACCGGCGCGGAATCGTCGGGCGACTGCCTGACTTCCGCTACCGACCCCTTGACGAGGACGGTCCGGCGATCGCCGAACGCGCGGTCCTCGAGCCAGGCAAAATCACCTGTCGCATCCCGCACCTTGGTCCAGCCGTCGAGTGTGATGATCACCTCGAGGGGATACCCGGGGCCGTACACGTACGTCTTCTTGCCGCGCGCCGAGGGTGCGTCGACGCCGACGGCCGGTGCATCGCCTACCGAGCGGAAATCCGCCGCTGCCGCCACGCCCGCGAGCACCGCGAAGAGGGCGGCCAGCAGATGGACCGATGTCGGCGCCATCGAGACTTCTTCAATGGGTGGTGACGGGTCCCGTCGCCGCAGCGGCTTCCTGCTGTCGGCGCTGCTGGTAGAGCGCCTCGAAATTGATGGGATTGAGCACTACCGGGGGAAAACCGGCGCGGGTCACGGCATCCGACACCACCTCCCGCGCATACGGGAAGAGGATGTTGGGGCAGGCGATGCCGAGCACGCCATCCAGGTCGGATTCAGGCACGTTGCGAATCTGGAAGATTCCCGCCTGCGCCACTTCGACCAGGAACACGGTGCGCTCGCCGAGGTTCGCGGTCACCGTAATCGACAGCACGACGTGGTAGATGCCTTCCTGCACGACCGTGCCCTGCGTCTGGATCTGGACATCGACCTGCGGCGCCTCGCGCTCGAGAAATATCTGCGGGGCATTGGGGATCTCGAGGGAGAGATCCTTCACGTAAAGCTTCTCGATGGAGAAGGCGGGCTGATCCTGCGCGGACTCACTCATTCGGTACCTCGGGGAAATTGCGGATGATAACCGAAGTGGGTCGCGCCGACCTTATTCGGGCGTCCCGTCTAGCAGTGCCTGCAGGCGACCGGCGCGCTCCAGCGCGGAGAGATCGTCGAAGCCGCCGACATGGTGCTCGCCGATATAGATCTGCGGCACGGTGCGCCGCCCGGTGCGCTCGGTCATTTCGATCCGCCGCTCGGGTTCGAGGTCGACGCGGATCTTGCGAATCTCGGTGACGCCCTTGGCTCGCAGCAGCCGCTCCGCCATTACGCAGTAAGGGCACACGCCAGTGGCATACATCGAGACTTCGTTCCTCACTTCTTCTCCAGCGGCAGGCTCGCCTGCTGCCACGAGGCGATGCCGCCCTTCAGGTTGACCGGCTCCTTGAAGCCGTTCTTCTTGAGCAGGCTCAGCGCGGAACCCGAGCGGGTGCCGCTGGCGCAGGTGATCACGATTGGCCGCTCCTTGAACTTCTCCAGTTCCTTGAGGCGCGATGCGAGCTGGCCGAGCGGAATGTGCTTCGCGTTCGGCAGGTGCCCGGCGGCGTATTCACCCGCTTCGCGCACGTCGAGGACCACGGCGTCCCGGCGATTGATGAGCTGCGTCGCTTCCAGCGTGCCGACCTCGCCGCCGCCCTGCAACGTCTGACGGATCATGGGCCACAGCAGCATGGCACCGCTTACCACTGCGATCAGGATCAGCCAGATGTTAGTCTGCACGAACTGCATGATATCGGGGCTCATTCAGCCTTTCCTCCGAGTAACGCAGCAACGGACCGATTGCCGCAGGGTGGGTTCCCTCGAGCTCCTGCAGCACGCGCACGAAGGTCACGAGGAATCCTGGATAGTAGGTCGCGCTGCGGGCGAGCTGTGTGCGAGCAGCGGCCGCCTGCCCGTCCAGGGCCAGCAGCACCGCCTGCCGATACGCGATCTCCCGCGTCGGCGCAAAGTGCAGCACGCGCGAATTCCGATCGAGCTTTTCCGGCAGCCGTTCCGGACTCAGCACTTCGGCGTTCGCGAGTCCGATGTCGACATAGGGCTGCAAGAGCGAGCGACCATCCACCTCCCGCAGCGTTTCGCGAACCCGAACCATGCGATCGCCGCCCGGCCCCGCGCTGAAGATATTCACGCTCAACCCTTCGATGCGGGAATAGTCGAGGTACAGCCACCAGGTGACAGACCAGCCGGCAACCACGAAGGAAGCCAGCGCAACGCGCGGTGAGAGAGCCCTTGGAAGCCGCAGTCGATGGCGATCGGCCAAGCCTGCGAGGAGCGCGGCCGCGCCGAGGAAATATGCATACCACAGCGGGTATTCTAGCATGCTGTGTATGCCCGCCACGGCGACCACCGCGAGCACCCACCACCGCTGCGGCGACCCATCCTCGCGCAGCACGCCGGCGATCCACGCGGCGACCGCCGCGAGCGCGGTGACACCCGCGAGAACACCCAGCTCGGCGACAAGTTGCAGGAACAGGTTGTGGGCGTGATCGTAGAGACCGGGCGCCGCGGCCGGATCCGCAGCCGACACTTGCAGGAAGTGCTGCCAAGCGAACTGCCCGAAGCCGACCCCCAGCAATGGCGACGAGCGGAACATCGCCCACGCCTCCTTCCACACCGCCACGCGTGGCGACCAACCCGACGCCACCTCGAACAGGCGATCCATCGGCAGCATGGTGTAGGAAGGGGGCTGCAGGAACGGTAGCTGAGCCGCCAACTGCGCCGCGCCGATGCCCGGCAGCAGCAGGCACGAGCCGATGAGGAGCCGGCGTCCCGTGCCGGGTTCGAGCGACCCGCGGTGGAGCGCGGCGAGGATAGCGAGCGCGGCGAAATAGAGCCACGGGCTGCGCGACTGGGTGAGCGCCGCCACGAACAGCATCGGCATCGCGATGAAAACGGCGCTGTTCGCGGAAACGCGCCTGGTGGCCGACAGGTAGACGAGCGAGGCGAGTCCCAGTGCGAGCTGGTGTGCGAGGTGGTTCGGCTGACCGAGATTCGCGTATATGGCAGGCGTCATCCGGCGCATGGCGAACCGGCCGATGGTCTCGGGGGCGTAATGCTGGAAGAGTCCGACGGTCGTCGAGGCAAGCGCGCCCGCCAGCGCGCACCAGGCGAAAACGGTCACGACGCGCTCCAGTCCGTAGCGATCACGCAGCTGCGCCGCCAGCCAGATCAGTGCGGCTGCCCAGAGCAGGTACAGCACGCCGAGCACGCCGTCGGCCGGGTTCGCGAGTCGCCCGAGGCCGATCTGAAGGGCAATCGAGGCGGCCAGGAACAGGGGCAGCAATGCGGTCACCGGCAGCCTTGCCGGTGTGGACACGGGTCCGAGCAGCCACAGGCCCAGGGCCGCGAGACCCAGCATCGCCGCCCACAGCTCGCCGTGAAAGGTCGGCACGGGGTAGAAGTGCAAGGCACTCAGGAACGGCACGATCCACATCGCCCCAGCGCATGCCAGGGCGAGATGGCCCGCGACCGGCACGCCGGTGCCGCGGGACCGCATCAAGCGGCGGCTTGCCGCACGCCGAGCTTCTTCAGGACCATCTCCAGAGGACAGAAGCGGGTGAACCCGCTCTGGAAGAGATTGGCGCCGACGAAGGCCGTGAACCACAGCCAGTTCGCGCTGTGGAATAGCGGGCTTCCCTCGACACCGAGGGCGAGGGACAAGAGCACGAAGGCGCCGGCGAAGATGCGGATCATGCGGTCGGTGGTCATGGGCAAGGCTCCCTTGGGTAGTCTAACGAAAACGCGGCGCCGTCGAGACGACGTTCGCCTCATGTCCGCGGTGTCGCGCGGCGTAGTAGAGCACCGGGATCACGACCAGCGTGAGCACGGTGGACACGAAGATGCCGAAGATGAGCGAGATGGCGAGGCCGTTGAAGATCGGATCGTCCAGAATGAAGAGCGCCCCGATCATGGCGGCGAGTCCGGTCAGCACGATCGGCTTCGCACGCGTCGCCGCCGCGTCGATGACCGCAAGCTCCAGGGGCACGCCCTCGTTCATCTGGAGGTTGATGAAATCCACCAGCAGGATCGAGTTGCGCACGATGATCCCGGCGAGCGCGATCATGCCGATCATCGAAGTCGCGGTGAACTGGGCTTGCAGGAGCGCGTGGCCCGGCATGACGCCGATGATCGTGAGCGGGATCGGCGCCATGATGATGAGCGGCACGACATACGAGCCGAACTGGGCGACGATGAGCAGGTAGATCAGGATCAGGCCGACCGCGTACGCGATGCCCATGTCCCGGAACGTCTCGTAGGTGACCTGCCATTCGCCGTCCCACTTCAACCCGAACCCGCGGTAGGGGTCGGGCGGCTGGCGAATGAAGTAGTCGACCAGTGATCCGCCCTCCGGGAGCGGCATGCCTGCGACCTTGCCGCGAATGGCGAACATGCCGTAGAGCGGGCTGTCGAGCCGGCCCGACATGTCGCCCTCGACGAATACGACGGGCAGCAGGTCCTTGTGGTGGATGGTCTTCTCGCGGATCGTCCGCTCCGCCTGCACCAGCTCCGAAAGCGGGACCAGCGTCCCGTCCCGCGCACGCACGTCGAGCTTGAGCAACTCGTCGAGGCTCCCCTGGCGCTCGGGCGCGAGGGTCACGCGCACCGGAATCTCGTACTTCGCCGAACCGCTGTGAATGGGGGTCACGTTCTCGCCCGAGAGCCCCATGCGCACCACCTCGACCACGTCCTTCTGCGAGACGCCGCGCTGCGCGGCCTTGGCTTGCAGCACGCGCAACACGAAGCGCTGACCGTCCTCCTCGACGCTGTCGTCCACGCCGACCACGTCCGGGGTCTTCGCGAACGCGTCCCGCACCCGCTTCGCGACGCTCATCTGACTCGCGTAGCTCGGTCCATAGATCTCCGCGACGATGGGGGCCATCACCGGCGGCCCCGGCGGCACTTCGACGATCTTTACGGTCGCCCCGAGTGGATGCGCGATCTTCTCGATCGGCGCGCGGACGCTCGCTGCGATCTCGTGGCTCTTGCGGTCCCGCGCGTGCTTGTCCACGAGGTTGACCTGAATGTCCCCCACTGCCGGCCCGCTGCGCAGGTAGTACTGACGCACGAGGCCGTTGAAGTTGATCGGCGCCGCGGTGCCCGCGTACGCCTGGTAATCGGTCACCTCGGGCACGGTGGCGAGATAGTCGCCGATGTCGCGCAGCACGCGCGCCGTCTGCTCGAGCGGCGTCCCGACAGGCATGTCGACCACGACCTGGAACTCCGACTTGTTGTCGAAGGGCAGCATCTTCAGCACGACGAGCTGAAATGCTGCGAGCGAGATCGAACCCACGATCAGGCCGACGATCACGATCCAGAGCTTGATACGGTTGCGTGCTCCCCGGCGGCCGTCGAGGAACGGACCGAGCGCGCGCGCAAAGAGCCCGTGCAGCTTCGTGTCGCTGGCCGCAGCCGGCACCGCATGCACGTGGCGGAGCAGCCGCGCGGCGAGCCACGGCGTCACGATGAACGCAATGGCGAGCGAGATCAGCATGCCGATGCTCGCATTGATCGGGATCGGGCTCATGTAGGGGCCCATCAAACCGCTCACGAAGGCCATCGGCAGGAGCGCCGCGATGACGGTCAGGGTCGCGAGAATGGTGGGGCCACCGACCTCGTCGACCGCGCCGGGAATGAGCTCGACGAGTGAACCGGAAGCGAGCTGGCCGCGGCGGTGGATGTTCTCCACGACGACAATCGCGTCGTCGACCAGGATGCCGATCGAGAAGATGAGCGCGAAGAGCGACACGCGGTTCAGGGTGAAGCCCCACGCCCACGAGGCGAACAGTGTTGCGGCCAGGGTGAGCAGCACCGCCACGCCGACGATCGCGGCTTCGCGCCGCCCGAGGGTGAGCCAGACGAGCGCGACGACCGAAAGGGTGGCGAAGACGAGCTTCTGGATGAGCTTCATCGCCTTGTCGTTGGCGGTCTGGCCATAGTTGCGCGTGACCGTGACCTCGACCCCTTCCGGAATGACCGAACCCCGGAGCTGGTCGACGGCCCGGATCACCGCGTTCGCCACGTCAACCGCGTTCTCGCCGGGTTTCTTCGACACCGCCAGGGTCACGGCCGGGTGCTCCCCGGACGCCGTCAAGCCCTTGTCCTGCGCGGCCGCTCCGGCTCCGAACCAGGCGTAGCGCTCGGGTTGGTCTGGCCCGTCGTCCACGCGCGCCACGTCGGTGATGAA
>JAEUMX010000181.1 GCA_016791285.1 Burkholderiales bacterium | reverse complement strand
CACGTCGTATGCCTGCATGATCTCGCAGATCTCCGCGAACCGCGTGTAGAGGAACGACTCCGCGTGGTGCGCGAGGCACCACTTGGCCATGATCGAACCGCCGCGCGAGACGATGCCCGTCATGCGCTTCGCGGTCAGGGGGATGAAGGGCAGGCGCACGCCGGCGTGGATCGTGAAGTAGTCGACACCCTGCTCCGCCTGCTCGATCAGCGTGTCGCGGAAGATCTCCCAGGTGAGCTCCTCGGCGCGCCCGTCGACTTTCTCCAGTGCCTGGTAGATCGGCACCGTGCCGATCGGCACCGGGCTGTTGCGGATGATCCACTCGCGCGTCTCGTGGATGTGGCGGCCGGTGGAAAGATCCATCACCGTGTCACCACCCCAGCGGATCGCCCAGGTCATCTTCTCGACTTCCTCGCCGATGGAAGACGTGACGGCCGAATTGCCGATGTTGGCGTTGATCTTCACCAGGAAGTTGCGGCCGATGATCATGGGCTCGCTTTCCGGGTGATTCACGTTGGCCGGGATGATGGCGCGGCCGCGCGCGACTTCGTCGCGCACGAACTCGGGCGTGATCGACCGCGGGATGGCCGCACCGAACGATTCACCCGGATGCTGGCGGGTGACGAGATCGCCCAGCGCATCGCGCCGCTGGTTCTCGCGCAGCGCTATGAACTCCATCTCCGGCGTGACGATGCCCTGCCTTGCGTAGTGCATCTGGGACACGTTCATGCCGGGCTTCGCACGGCGCGGCCGGCGCTTCAGGTCGAAGCGCATCTCCGCGAGCTTCGGGTCGGTGAGACGCTCGACGCCGTAACGCGAGGTCGGCCCCGCGAGCAGCTCGGTATCGCCGCGCGCCGCGATCCACTGCGCCCGCAACGGCGCGAGACCGGCGCGGATGTCGATCTTCACCGCGGGGTCGGTATACGGGCCGGAGGTGTCGTAGACGTAGATCGGTGGATTCTTTTCGGCGCCGAACGAGGCGGGGGTATCCGACTGCGAGATCTCGCGCATCGGCACCCGCAGATCGGGACGCGAGCCCTCGACGTAGATCTTGCGCGAGCGCGGTAACGGCTGGACGGCGGCGTCGTCGACTCGAGCCGATGCGGCGACGAACTTGGGATTGGCGCTCATGGCTCCTCCAGGGCAGGCATCCGGGGAGCGAAGGTAGGCGACTACGTTTCCCTACGGCGGCATTACCCGGACAGGTTCAAAGGGTTTGTCTCACCCAGGCGAAATTCACCCAGGACCCCTACGTAGGCCTGTCACCCTAGCGGAAAGTCCGTCTCTCATCAACTGTCGCGTCCATTGCGTCCATTGCCGGGTCATCGGCTCGTCCGTGCGCGGCAGCGAGATCGATAGGTCGGACTCCGGGCTCGTTGCACCGCGGCACGTTGTGGTAGACTTCCGCCGCTTTGAACACTCCGGCTGCGGCGGAAAAAAGATGAACCTGGAGCAGGCCCGATTCAACATGGTCGAACAGCAGATTCGACCTTGGGAGGTGCTGGATCAGCAGGTGCTCGATCTGCTGCTCGAGGTCCGGCGCGAGGAATTCGTACCCCCGCAGCACCGCGCGCTCGCATTCGTCGACATGGAGATTCCGCTCGGGCACGGCGAAGTCATGCTGGCGCCCAAGATCGAAGCGCGCATCCTGCAGGAACTTGCGGTCAAGAAGACCGATCGCATTCTCGAAGTGGGCACCGGCAGCGGTTACTTCACGGCCCTGCTGGCAAGTCTCGGGGCTCATGTCTACAGCGTCGACATCGTTTCGCAGTTCGTGGCGGAGGCGCGCGCAAAGCTCGCCCTGCACGGTATATCGAACGTGACGCTGGCCGAAGGGGACGCCGCCGGCGGCGGCTGGGGCGGACATGGACCCTACGATGTCATCGCGCTCACGGGCTCGGTGCCATCGCTCGCCGCCGCATTCCAGGAAAATCTGACGCCAGGCGGGCGGCTCTTTGCGATCATCGGCGATCCCCCGGTGATGGAGGCAACGCTCATCACCTGCGTGTCCAGCGGCGTCTACAACGCCGTCCCCGTCTTCGAGACCTGTGTTGCCCCCTTGCGCAACGCGCCCCATCCGGCCCGGTTCGTTTTCTGACATGCAGCAGTTGAGCCCCGACGGCCTGAAGAGATGGCTCGCCGATGGCGGGCGCGCTACCCCCTTCCTCCTCGACGTGCGCGAGCCCTGGGAGTACGCGCATTGCCATATCGACGGCGCGCGGTCGATGCCGATGGGCACCCTCTCGTCGCGTCTCGACGCGGTGCCCAAGGACCAGGACATCGTCGTGATCTGTCACCACGGCGCGCGCAGCCAGCAGGTCGCGATACTGCTCGAGCGCTCGGGATTCGGCCGCGTGCACAACCTCCAGGGCGGCGTGCACGCGTGGTCGCTGCAGGTCGACCCTTCGATGCCCCGCTACTGAGCCGATGCGGATGCGTTTCCTTCGACTGGTGGTGACTGTGCTGTGCGCGGGCGCGGCCGGCATCGCGCAGGGAGCCGACCTGCTGCAGATCTATCGCGATGCGCTGGTCCAGGACTCGGAGTACGCGGCGGCGCGGTCCACGTGGCAGGCGGGCCAGGAGGTAGTCGTCCAGGGCCGGTCGCTGCTGCTGCCGAACGTGGGCGCAACCGGCTCCTATACCTTCAACAACCGCGATCTGCGCAACGTCCCCAACCAGCAGTTCATGGCGACCTTCATCGGCGTGAACCTGAGCCAGCCGATCTTTCGGATGCAGAACTTCGTGCAGTACCAGCAGTCGCGCACCCAGCTCACCCAGAGCGAGACGCAGTTCGCTCTGGCGAGTCAGGATCTGATCCTGCGGGTGGCGCAGGCGTATTTCGACGTGCTGCTGGCGGAAGTGAACCTCGAAGTCAACGAGGCGCAGAAGCGGGCCATCGCGCAGCAGCTCGAGCAGGCGAAGCGAAATTTCGAGGTCGGCACGGCGACCATCGTCGATACCTACGAAGCACAGGCGCGCTACGATCTCGTGGTCTCGCAGGGCATCGCCCTGCAAAACGACCTGGCGGTCAAGCGCGACGCGCTGGAGCGCATCATTGCCCGGCCGGCGCCTGCGCTCATGCGGCCGCCGCGCGGCATTCAGATCGACCCCCCGCAGCCGAACAATAGCGACGCCTGGGTGCAGGAGGCGTATGAAACCAGCCTCGACGTACGCCTTGCGGATGCCGCGCTGACCTTAGCCCGGCAGCAAGTCGAGCTGCAGCGCACCGGCCACTACCCGACGCTCGACGCCGTGGCCACGGTCGGTTACAGCGACAACAGCCTGGGTCAGATCGCCTCCCAGGGCTTCCGCGGGAACATCACGACGGCGGGTGTGCAACTCGCCATCCCGATCTACCAGGGTGGTGCGGTCGAGTCGCGCATACGGCAGGCCGTCGCGGCCCAGGAGAAGTCGCGGCAGGACCTGGAGACCGCCCGCCGCATCGTCGCCCAGTCGACCCGGCAGGCGTTCCTCGGCTTGAACAGCGGCATCGCGCAGACCGAGGCGCTGCGCACGGCCGTCGTCTCGACCCAGGCGCAGGTGGACTCGACCAAGCTCGGGCAGGAGGTCGGCGTGCGGACCGAGGTCGACGTGCTGAACGCGCAGCAGCTGCTCTTTTCCGCGCAGCGCGATCTTGCCCAGGCGGTCTTCAGCACGGTGATCAATCTGTTCCGGCTCAAGGCCGCGGTGGGTCAGTTGACGGAGAACGACGTGGTGTCCGTCAACGATTGGATCAACGGCAGGGGCCGCTGAACAACGTCGACGCGAAACGCGCCCAGCGCGCCGCGTTGCGCACGCGGCGCGAGGCTCTTTCCCCCCCTGTTCGGGCGGCATTCAGCCGTCGCATCACGGACACCCTGATCGCGCTGCCGGAGTATCGGCGTGCATCGGTCGTTCTCGCATACATGTCGATGGGCGCGGAATTCGAGACCGCAGCTTTCGTGCGGCGAGTACTCGCTGACGGCAAGACCCTGGTGCTGCCGCGCGTGAACCGCGAGGCCAAGCGCCTCAATCTCTTCGTGGTGGGCGATCTCGATCGCGATCTCGCGCCCGGCGTATGGGAGATTCGGGAGCCCGTGCCCGATCGCTGCGCGGCAGCGGTCGAGCGAGACATCGAGTTCGCACTGGTACCCGGCTTGGCCTTCGACGAGCGCGGCGGCCGGCTCGGCTATGGGGGTGGCTTTTACGATCGACTGCTGGCGGGGTTGCAAGCGGTGCGGGTTACGGCGGCGTTTTCAGTGCAGGTGGTCGAAGCCGTGCCGATGTCCGAACACGACCAGTACGTGGACCTGATCGTCACCGAGGATGGTCCGGTGCGGCCGCAGCGCTGAAGTCGAGCAGGGCAAGAGTCTTCTCGGTGGCGCCGCGATGCGCCCGGGCGAAGGCGATGCCCTCGCGACCCATGCCGCGGCGCGTGGTCGCGTCCCTGAGCAGCCGGGACGCCTCCGCGGCGAGAGCGTCGAGATCCATCACCTGCAACGCGGCGCGCGCCTCGACCGCACGCCGCACCGCCTCGCTGAAGTTGTACACGCTCGGCCCGATGATGACCGGCGTGCCGACGGCGCAAGGCTCGATCAGATTCTGCCCGCCGTACGGCAGGAAGCTGCCGCCGATCACCGCCACGTCTGCCGCCTGGTAGTACCCGAACATCTCGCCCATGCTGTCCCCGAGCACGACGCGCGCGAGCGGGTGCACAGGTTCCTCGTGGCTGCGCCGCTCGTAGCGCACGCCGCGCTTTTCGAGCAGCATCGCGACCTCGTCGAAACGCTGCGGGTGCCGCGGCACGAGCACGATCAGGAGTTCCGGCAGGTCGATCTGGTCGCAGGCCTCGAGCAGCATGGTCTCCTCGCCATCGCGCGTGCTCGCGAGCAGGAGCACCGGGCGCTGGCGCCCGAAACGCGTGCGCAGCAGCGCGCCGAGCGGCTTCGCGCTGGCCGGAGGTGTCACGTCGAACTTGAGGTTGCCGGTGACGACGACGTGCTCGGCGCCGAGCGTGCGCAGCCGCTTGGCGTCCGCCTTGGTCTGGGCGCCGACCGCGGTAAAGGCGCCGAAGGCCGGACGGGAGAGGGCAGGGAAGCAACCATAGCCCCGCGCCGAACGCTCCGAGAGCCGTGCGTTCACCAGGTAGAGCGGCACCTTGCGCCGGCGGCAGGCCGCCACGAGGTTGAACCAGATCTCCGTTTCGAGGACGAGTCCGAAGGTCGGGCGGTAATGATCCAAAAACGCCTTGACCGCGAACGGCAGATCGTAAGGCACGTAGCAGCGCAACACGGTGTCGCCGAAGAGGTGCTCGCTGGTCTCCCGTCCGGTCGGTGTCATGTGCGTGAGCAGGATCACGCGCTCCGGATAGCGTGCCTGCAGCGCCTTGATCAGCGGCTCTGCGGCGCGCGTTTCACCGACCGAAACGGTGTGGATCCAGATGACGGGACGATCGGGTGCGTGGGGATACGAACCGAAGCGTTCGCCGACATGGCGCAGGTAGCCGCTCTGGCGGCGCGCGCGCCACAGCAGGCGCAACCCGACGAGGGGCACCAGCAGCATGAAAAGTGCGGAGTAGATCCATCGCGCCAGTCTCATGGCGGCGCGATCCGGGCGAGCGTCTCCACCACCTTTTCGACCGTGGGCGGCGTCCCCATGCCGCCCAGATTGACGGCCGTCGCCTTGCCATAGACGCCGTTCAGCCCGGGCTCGGTGGCGCAGTACAGGCCCACCGTCGGCCGGCCCAGTGCAACGGCGAGATGGGTCAGTCCGGTATCCACGCCGACCACCGCGTGCGCGTCGCCCAGCAACGCCGCAAGCGCGGACAGGGAAAGGGCGGGCGGCAACCGCGCCTCCGGGATCGCCGCTGCCAGGCGTTCGCTGCGCGCGCGCTCTTCCGCGCCGCCCCAGGGCAGCAGCGACCGGATGCCCTGCCGCTGCAGGTGGACGCCGAGCGCCACCCAGCGGTCTTCCGGCCAGAACTTCTCGGGGCGGCTGGTGGCATGCAGAAGCACTGCGTACGGCTGCGCAGCGAGCTCGTACAGTCCGGGAAACTCTGCCCGGGGCGGGGCGCATATGCCGTAATCGATGGTTTCCGGCAGCGCATAGCCGATGGAGGCCGCGACCAGCTCTCGGTTGCGCTCCACCGCGTGAATGCCGAGGGAAACCTCGAAGCGCCGCTGGTAGAAGAGGGTCGCGAAATCGTCGCGGCCGCTGCCCCAGGCGTAGCCGCAGCGCGGTCCGCGCGCGGCCAGGGCGAGCAGTGCACTCTTGGTGAGCCCCTGCGCGTCGATCACGTAGTCGTGGGGTTCCCGCAACTTCCGCCGATATGCCGCGATCTCGCGCCAGGTGTCGCGGTGGAAGAGCTGGTTGCGCCAGCGTCGAAAGGCCACCACGATCACCCGGGCGATGCCGGGATGCATGCGCGGCACGGTGCTGTAGGACTCCTCGACCAGCCAGTGGATCTCCGCCCCTGGGCAGGCGCCATGGATGTCGGCCACCACCGGCAGCGCGTGGACGATGTCCCCCATGGACGAGGTCTTGACGAGCAGGATGCGCGTCATGCGTCGGCAGCGAGGGCGAGGTGCCGGGGCTGGCCGCGTCGGACGATGCCGGCCGCGCGCACGACGGACGTTCCGAGGCGGGGGCGGCACGCCCCGCCGATCTGGAGAAAGGGCAAGATGTCGAAAAGGGGAAATCGCGTGAGCCGCGACGTTAGCACGGCCACGTCCGCCTCGGCCAGTCGGGCGTCGGGATTCGCCGGCGCGCTTGCTCCGGGGGCTGCGGCAAGGACTCGGCGCGGTTCGGTTGCAGTGCAGTACTTGCTGCTAAAATGGCACGCTTTTGCGGTCGGGCGACGCGGCCTGGCCGAAGCAAATCGGCTTCATCCTTTCCCATGACCATCCTCGTTACCGGCGGCGCCGGTTTCATCGGGTCCAATTTCGTCCTCGACTGGCTGGCGCAGTCGGACGAGCCCGTCGTCAATCTCGACAAGCTCACGTATGCCGGCAACCTGACCAACCTGCTGAGCGTGCAGGGTCATCCGGGTCACCATTTCCGCCGCGGCGACATCGGCGATCGCGCAGGGGTCGAGCGGCTGCTGACCGAGTTCCAGCCGCGCGCCATCGTCCACTTTGCCGCCGAGAGCCATGTCGACCGCTCGATCCACGGTCCCGCGGATTTCATCGAGACCAACATCGGCGGGACATTCAGCCTGCTCGAAGCCGTGCGTGCCTACTGGACGGACCTGGCGGCGGGCGAACGCTACGGCTTCCGCTTCCTGCACGTGTCGACGGACGAGGTATACGGGACGCTCGGGCCGGACGATCCACCCTTCACCGAGCTCACCGCCTACGCGCCCAACAGTCCCTACGCGGCGTCCAAGGCCGCTTCCGACCATCTGGTGCGGGCGTATCACCACACCTATGGCTTGCCTGCGGTGACCACCAACTGCTCCAACAACTACGGCCCCTTCCAGTTTCCGGAGAAGCTGATTCCGCTGATGATCAACAACGCGCTGCAGGGCAAGCCGCTGCCGGTCTACGGCGACGGCAAGCAGGTGCGCGACTGGCTGTATGTCGGGGATCATTGCGCTGCCGTCCGGACCGTTCTG
>JAEUMX010000173.1 GCA_016791285.1 Burkholderiales bacterium | reverse complement strand
GAGCCTCACTTACTGGATCGCGAAGCGCCGCATCTATCTGCCCTACGTCGGGCTGCCCAACGTGCTGGCCGGCGAGTTCATCGTCCCGGAGCTGATCCAGGACGATGCCACGCCGGAGCGTCTGGCGGAAACTCTGGTACGCATCCTGGATGACCCGGACGGGCGGCGCGTGTTGGACGCACGCTTCGTCGAGATGCATCGCGCCCTCAAGCAGGACACGGCGCAGCGGGTGATCGAGGCGATATCGATCGTGCTCGGTGAGCGACCCGCGTTCGCGCGTCCCGCGCAGCGCCTGGCGGGGGAGGGCACTTGAGCGGCGCGCAGCTGCTCGTGTGCGGCATGGACGAAGCCGGGCGCGGCCCGCTGGCGGGTCCGGTCGTCGCGGCGGCGGTGATCCTCGATCGGCGACGGCCGATCGCGGGTCTTGCGGATTCCAAAGTGCTGTCGCCGCGGCGGCGCGAGGTGCTTGCCTTGCAGATCCGTGAACGCGCCCTCGCCTGGGCGCTGGGACGCGCGGAGGTCGAAGAGATCGACTGCCTGAACATCCTGCAGGCGACACTGCTCGCGATGCAGCGCGCGGTGTGCGCGCTGCGGATCGTGCCCGGGACAGCGCTGGTGGACGGCAATCGCTGCCCCGAGCTCCCGTTCCCGGCGCGCGCGATCGTGCAGGGCGATGCGTCCGTTCCCTGCATCTCGGCCGCCTCGATCCTTGCGAAGACCGAGCGTGACGCGGCGATGCGGGCGCTGCACGCGCGCTTTCCCGACTACGGCTTCGATATCCACAAGGGCTATCCGACCGCCAAGCACGTGGCAGCGTTGCGCAGGCACGGCGCATCGCCGGTGCACCGCAAGTCGTTCCACCCGGTCTGCGATCTCCTGCACCAGCAAGCGCTGCTGTGAAGATCGCCGTCTTCTTTCACGTGCTCGGCGTGGTGGTGTGGGTCGGCGGGATGTTCTTCGCCTACCTGGCGCTGCGTCCGGCCGCCGCGCAACTCCTCGAACCGCCGCAGCGGCTCCCCCTGTGGCAGGAGACGCTCCGGCGCTTCTTCAACTGGGTCTGGCTCGCGGTGGTGCTCGTGCTCGCAAGCGGGCTGTGGATGCTGTTCCAGATGGGCGGCTTCGCAGGGGCACCCGTTTACGTTCATCTCATGCTGCTGCTCGGGCTCGTCATGATGGGGATCTTCGTCCACGTGTTCTTCGTGCCCTTCCGGCGCCTCACGACGCACGCCGGCGCGAAGGACTGGAAAGCTGCCGGTGCAGCACTCAACGAGATCCGCCAGCGCGTCGCTCTCAATCTCGTCCTCGGGTTGCTCACCATCGCGATCGCCACCGTGGGCGCCGCAATACTCTGACCGCACTCCCGAAAGCGGCGATGAAGCACATCGGATCGCCCGCCAATCCGCTGTACCGGTCGTGGCTCAAGCTCGCGCGGTCGCGCCGCGAGCGCCGCAAGCAGGGTCTCGCACTGATCGACGGCGTGCATCTGCTCGACGCGTATCTCGCGCACGGCGGCAAGCCGGAGCATGTACTTGTCGCGGAGAGCAGCCAGTCGGGACAGGAGATTGCGGCGGTCGTGCGGCGACTTCCCGCGCCTGCCGTAATCCTGGCCGACGCGCTGTTCGGATCGCTCACCGAGCTCGAGAGCCCGTCCGGCATCCTCGCCGTGATCGGCATTCCCGGGCCGCTACCGCCTGTGGCTCCCGGCTGCTGGATTCTGCTGGAAGACATCCAGGATCCGGGCAACCTCGGCTCGATTCTCCGGTCGGCCGCGGCGGCAGGCGCGAGCGACGCCTGGCTGTCGAAGGGTTGTGCCGACGCCTGGTCGCCGAAGGTACTGCGGGCGGCAATGGGGGCGCATTTCTCTTTGCAACTGCACGAGCGCGCCGACCTCGCGAACGCTGCACTGCGCTGCTCGGGTCAGGTAATCGCTCTGACCTCCGAGGGCATCCGATCGATCTTCGAGCTGGACCTGACGGGGCCGGTCGCCCTGGCCCTGGGAAACGAAGGAGCGGGACTCTCGGCGCATCTACGCGAGGCGGCCACCGACTGCGCCGCGATTCCGATGCCTGGCCGCACGGAGTCACTCAACGTCGCGGCCGCCGCCGCGATCTGCCTGTTCGAGCGCGTGCGACAGATCGCCGCCGGCGCTCGGCAGGCAACCCGACGCAGTCAGGCCTTGGACGTCGAGCAGGTCTTGACGCCAAAGAGCGTGTAGGCGGGACACCAGCGCACGAGCGCGGTGAAGAGCGGCACCAGGCCGATGAGACCCCACCACTTCGCGTCGCCTGGGACGAAGTAGAACATGCTCAAGAGCCCGAGACCGACGATGATCCGAACCGCACGGTCGATTCCACCCACGTTCGCTTGCATGATTGCCTCCCGCAGTTAAGAGTGATCGAAGACGTGTGTCAGCGTAGCGCTGGCGGTCGCTCCCGTCTGTAACCCAGGTCACACGCGCCCGTCAGGACTCCTCCTCGGCAAGGCGCTGCAAGCTCTCCACGTCCTGCACCTGGATCTTCTCCCGCCCGAGGCTGACCCAGCCGCGCTCCGCGAAGCTCTTCAGCAGGCGGCTCACGATTTCGCGCACGCTGCCGAGCTCGTCCGCGAGATCCTGATGCGTCGCACGCAGCTCCGGCGCACGACGCGCCAGCAGCGCAGCCAGGCGGCGGTCGAGCCGCTGAAACGCGACTTCCTCCACACGCTGCATCAGATCCACGACGCGGCCCGAGAAAATCGAGAACACGAGCGTACGAAACGCCTCGCAGCTTGCGAGCAGCTGGTGGAAAAGTGGTGCACCGAGCACGAGAAGCTCCGTCTCGCTCTCGGTCGCGCCGCTGGCGGAGTATGTCGTGTCACCGAGCAGACAACTTGTGGTCAGTACGCAGAGTTCGCCCGGCTCGACCCGGTACAGCAGCAGCTGGCGACCGGAAGGCGCCTGCTTGAAGACGCGGATGGTGCCGGCAAGGACGAGGGGAAACGCGCCGCAGGGTCCGCGCTCGTCGAACACCCGCGTGCCGGCAGGAAGGAACAGATGCTGGCCCTGCCGTACGATCTCGTCGAGCGCCTCCGGCGGCAGCTTCGCCAGGCGCGGGAAACGCTCGCAAAGCGTGGTGACCAGCGCTGCGGCAACGTTCGTCGTGCCGTCTGGATCGGCGTCGCGAACGGTCATCTCGCGTGAAATTGAGGGGGCATCACGATTGAGCTATGATACCGAAGCGCAGGTGATCCTCACTCGAGAGTAAATGACCAAATTCGTATTCGTCACCGGTGGCGTCGTTTCCTCTCTGGGTAAGGGTATCGCGGCCGCTTCGCTGGCCGCCATACTCGAGTCGCGCGGCATCAACCTCACCCTCCTCAAGCTCGATCCTTACATCAACGTGGATCCGGGCACCATGAGCCCGTTCCAGCACGGTGAGGTCTTCGTGACCGAAGATGGCGCCGAAACCGATCTCGATCTCGGGCACTACGAGCGGTTCGTCAACGTGCGGATGTCGAAGCGGAACAATTTCACGACCGGCCAGATTTACGAGAGCGTCATCAAGAAGGAGCGGCGCGGGGACTATCTGGGCGGTACGGTGCAGGTCATCCCCCACATCACCGATGAGATCAAGCATTTCATCCGCGTGGGCGCCGGGGACGCCGATGTCGCGATCGTGGAGATCGGGGGCACGGTGGGCGACATCGAATCGCTTCCGTTTCTGGAGGCCATCCGGCAGATGAGTCTGCAGATCGGCCGCCACAATGCGTGCTTCATTCATCTGACGCTCGTGCCCTACATCGCGTCGGCGGGCGAGATCAAGACCAAGCCGACCCAGCACTCGGTGAAGGAATTGCGCGAGATCGGCATTCAGCCGGACATCGTCCTGTGCCGCGCCGACCGCCGTCTGCCGAACGACGAGCGGCGCAAGATCGCGCTGTTCACCAACGTCGACGAGAACGCCGTCATCTCGGCCATCGACGTCGACTGCATCTACAAGATTCCCGGCATTCTTCATTCCCAGGGGCTGGATGAGATCGTCTGCCGCAAGCTGGAGCTGCATCCGCCCGCGGCCGACCTTTCGGTCTGGACGAACCTGGTCGACCGGCTCGAGCATCCACGGCACGCGGTCGACATCGCAATTGTAGGCAAGTACGTCGATCTTACCGAGTCGTACAAGTCGCTCTCCGAGGCACTGGTTCACGCCGGTATCCATACCGAGGCACGCATCAACATTCATTACGTCGATTCCGAGCGCATCGAAGCCGAGGGTACGGCAGCACTCGAGGACATGGATGCGATCCTGGTCCCGGGCGGCTTCGGAAAGCGAGGCGTCGAAGGAAAGATGCGCGCGATCCGTTTCGCGCGCGAGAATCGCGTCCCGTATCTGGGCATTTGCCTGGGTCTGCAACTCGCGGTAATTGAGTACGCGCGCAACGTCGCGGGGCTCGAAGCGGCACATAGCACGGAGTTCGACCCGCATGCGCCGCACCCAGTGATCGCGCTTATTCACGAATGGCTTGATCTCGCTGGCCAGCGCGAGACGCGATCAGAGCAATCCGATCTCGGGGGGACGATGCGCCTGGGGGGCCAGGTCTCGGTCTTGGAGCCGGGAACGAAGGCACGGGAGATCTACGGCCGGGAACGCATCCTTGAGCGCCACCGACACCGGTACGAGGTCAACAACAGCTACGTGCCGGCGTTGCAGGCGGCAGGCCTCAGGGTGAGCGGGTTGTCCCCGGCCGAGCGACTCTGCGAGATGATCGAGCTACCCGACCATCCGTGGTTCATCGCCTGCCAGTTCCACCCCGAGTTCAGTTCCACGCCACGGGAGGGACACCCGCTGTTCAAGTCGTTTGTACGGGCCGCGCTGCGCCGAGCGGAGGTGCGAAACTCCGTCGCGTCAGTCACGGACACTCCGTTGGCAAGAGTCGTCTGAGGCGCCCGTGGACCTCTGCGGATTCGAGGTGGGTCTGCATCGCCCGATGTTCCTCATCGCGGGCCCATGCGTGGTCGAATCGCTCGAGATGGCCCTCGATACGGCGGCAGAGCTGAAGGCGCTCTGCGCCGGGCTGGACGTCCCTTTCATCTACAAATCGTCCTACGATAAGGCCAACAGATCCTCCGGACAATCCTTTCGTGGCATAGGGATAGAAGGTGGACTTAAAGTTTTGAACGAAGTACGGGAACGCATTGGCGTACCGGTTCTGACGGACGTCCACACCGTCGACGAAATCCCGCTGGTGGTCGAGGTGGTCGACGTGCTCCAGACGCCGGCGTTTTTATGTCGACAGACCGACTTCATTCAGGCGATTGCGCGCACCGGCAAGCCGGTCAACATCAAGAAGGGTCAGTTCCTTGCCCCGCACGATATGCGCAATGTGGTGGAGAAGGCGCGGCAGGCGAGCGGTCGAGACAACATCATGGTCTGCGAGCGCGGGGCGTCCTTTGGCTACAACAATCTCGTGTCCGACATGCGTTCGCTTGCGATCATGCGCGAGACCGGATGCCCGGTCGTTTTCGACGCCACCCACTCCGTGCAATTGCCGGGCGGGGAGGGTACGCGCAGCGGCGGTCAGCGCGAATTCGTCCCCGTGCTCGCCCGCGCAGCGGTCGCGACCGGGGTGGCGGGCGTTTTCATGGAGACCCACCCCGATCCGGCGCGTGCGCTGTCGGATGGGCCCAACGCCTGGCCGCTCGGGAGAATGAAGGATCTGCTGGAAACCCTGAAGCGCATCGACGAACTCGTGAAGCGCGAGGGTTTTGCCGAGGTCGGGCTCGGCGCGGGCCAAGGTTGAACACACCAAGAACGAGCTGGAGCTGAACGATGAGTGCAATCGTCGACGTGGTGGCGCGGGAGATCCTCGATTCCCGGGGCAACCCGACGGTGGAGGCGGACGTGCTTCTCGAGTCGGGCGTCATGGGGCGCGCTGCGGTTCCGTCCGGCGCCTCGACCGGACATCGTGAGGCGATCGAACTGCGGGACGGCGATCCGCAGCGATACCAGGGGAAAGGGGTGCTGCAGGCAGTCGAGAACGTCAATACGGAGATCTGCGAGGCCATCATTGGTCTGGACGCCGAGGAGCAGGCGTTCATCGACCAGACGCTGATCGACCTCGACGGCACCGACAACAAGGCGCGGCTGGGCGCGAATGCGCTGCTCGCGGTGTCCGTGGCGACGGCAAAAGCGGCGGCCGAGGAGTCCGGGCTGCCGCTGTACCGGTATCTGGGCGGATCGGCGCCAATGCGCTTGCCGGTGCCGATGATGAACGTCATCAACGGCGGTGCCCACGCGAACAACAATCTGGATCTACAGGAGTTCATGATCATCCCGGTCGGCGCGCAAACCTTTCGCGAAGCGCTGCGCTGCGGAGCCGAGGTGTTCCATTCCCTGAAGAAGCTCATTGCCGATCTGGGCATGCCCACCACGGTGGGCGACGAAGGAGGTTTCGCGCCGAACCTGCAGAGTCAGGAAGAGGCGCTGCGCTTCATTATGCGCGCAATAGAGGGTGCGGGCTACCAACCCGGCGCGGACGTTGCTATCGGCCTCGACTGCGCCAGCTCAGAGTTCTACCGGGATGGGCGCTACGTGCTCGAATCCGAGGGTCGCAGCCTGACTGCCGAAGAGTTTGCCGACTACCTCGCCTCGTGGTCCGAGCGCTATCCGATCCTGAGCATCGAAGATGGCATGGCCGAGAACGACTGGGCGGGGTGGAAACTGCTAACGGAGCGTCTGGGGAGGCGAGTCCAACTCGTCGGTGACGACGTGTTCGTGACCAATACCAAGATTCTTGCAGAAGGGATCAAGCAGGGCATCGGGAACTCGATCCTGATCAAGATCAACCAAATTGGCACGTTGACCGAAACCTTCGCAGCAATCGAGATGGCAAAGCGGGCAGGGTACACATCTGTCATTTCCCATCGTTCCGGGGAGACCGAGGACACCACCATCGCCGATATCGCCGTCGCGAGTAACGCTCTCCAGATCAAGACGGGATCCGTGTCCCGCTCGGATCGGCTTGCGAAGTACAACCAGCTCCTGCGCATCGAGGAGGACTTGGGCCAGATCGCGGCCTACCCGCAGCGCGACGCGTTCCATCAGGTCAGCTAGATGCGCCACCTCGGCATCCTGCTATTCATCGTCATCGCCGGCCTGCAGTATTCGCTTTGGTTCGGCAAGGGCGGCTGGATGAAAGTCTGGGACGTGGATCGACAGTTGCAGGCACAGCGCGAGACGAACCATGCTCTTAAGCTGCGCAACGCCGCTCTGGAAGCGGAGGTACGAGACCTCAAACAGGGCCTGCTGGCCGTCGAAGAGCGCGCGCGGAGCGACCTTGGACTGACACGTCACGACGAGATTTTCGTCCAGATCCTGGACGACCGAGATTCTCGTTGACAGGTCCGGATCCGGACCTCGGAGCCGGTGGCGCGTCAGGCGGTACCGGCAGCAGCCGTGAACGTGCTCAGATGCGCCAGTAATTCCTGCTCTTCGAACGGTTTCCCGAGATAGACGTTGACGCCCAACTTATCGGCGTATTCCCGATGCTTTTGGGCGAGCCTTGACGTGATCATGATGATCGGAAGGCGAGACGTGCGCTGACTAGCCTTCAGATTCTTGGTGAGATCGAAACCGTCCATGCGCGGCATCTCGATGTCCACCAGCAGCGCGTCAGGTGTCTTGTCTTGCATTTGCTGCAAGGCGTCAAGCCCATCACGCGCCGTGGCTACACGGTAACCATGTCTTGCGAGCAATCGGCTCGTGACGTTCCGAACGGTAAGAGAATCGTCCACGACCATGATCAAGGGAGCAGCCCGGCTCGTTTCGGTCGTCGCCTCGATCGCCGGCACCTGCCTGATTCGGCGCCGTTCCATGAGGAGCGCCGGGTCCACGACGAATACAATCTCGCCGTCTGGTAGAACGGTCGCACCGTTCACCCCGGGCAATCCAGCGAGTTGCGGCCCGATCGCTTTCAGGACGATGTCCTGATTGACGGTGAGGTGATCGACCAACACCGCGACGCGTCGATCTGCACTTCGTATCAGTAACACGAAATACTTCGAGCGATCAACGGACGGGGTGGTGCTCTCACCAAGCAGCTGCGGAAGATAGAAGACCGGATAGCGATGATCGAGCCACTCCAGCGCTTCGCTCGCACACAGATCAGACGCTCTGGCGACGGGAACTTCCTGCACCTGCTCGACAAGGTTCGTCAGAATCGCCCAGCGACGTCCCGATGCAGAAACGAGAATCGCCTTGGCCACGGCGAGGGTGAGGGGTACGCGAATGGTGAACGTGGTTCCCCGGCCGCTCTCCGTCGTGATCTCGATACTTCCCCCGAGGGCGTATACCTCGTTCGCCACCACGTCCATTCCGACGCCGCGACCCGCAAGCTCGCTCACCTCCGAGGCCGTCGAGAATCCCGGACGCAAGATCATCTGCTCGAGCTCGGAGTGAGAGGGCTCGGCGCCGACAGGCAACCAGCCAAGCTCCCGCGCCTTGGTCCGGATGCGCTCATGGTCGATCCCTCGTCCGTCATCGGCGAGGGAAATCAGCAGATCGTTGATCTCCTGACGCAGTATGAGGCGGATCGTTCCGGCCTCGCGTTTTCCCGCGCCCACCCGATCATCCAAGGCTTCGATGCCATGGGTGACCGCGTTCCGCACCAAGTGTTCGAGAGGCGCCGCCATGCGCTCCAGCACGCCGCGGTCGACCTCCGTTTGCCCACCGATCAACTCGAATTCCACCTTCTTGCCGGTCTCTCGAGCGGCTTGGCGCGCCACCCGATAGAGACGTTCTGACACGTTCTGAAACGTTACGGTGCGCAGCCGCATGAGATCATCCTGCAAGATCCGATTGAGGCGGGACTCCACACTCAATGCAGCCTGTACTTCGTCCACGCCGTCGAGCAGATGGCGCTGCACCGTGGCCACGTCGTGGAGGCTTTCGGCCATGAGCCGGGTGAGTTCCTGAAATCTCGTGAAGCGGTCGAGCTCGAGCGGATCGAATGCGGCATCGTGCTCGATTGTCTGGTTCTGCGTCGCTTGCAAGCGGCTCTCGGCCTGGATCTCGATTTCTTTCAACTGACCTCGCAACCTAGCAACACTGTTGGTGAGCTCGATCAGGAATTGCTTCAGGGTCTGCGCCTCGGTTTCGATTCGCCCCCGGGAAATGCTTATCTCACCGGCCTGGTTCAGCAGGCGATCCAATGTATCGGCGGCCACGCGAATGTGTGCCGAGAATGAGGGTACCGAGTCTCCAGTGCTGCGGTCCTGTGGCGCCTGCTTAGCGTAGCGGGAACCATCGATTGCGCCACCCGCTACCGGTAGCTTCGATTCCGGCTCACCGCTTTCGAGTGCCTCAAGACCGATGGTGAGACGGTCGAATTCTCTCTCAAGCAGATCAAGAACATCGGGGTTCACCGCGCCGCCTTCGACAGCTTCCAGGCGCCCCTCCATAATGTGCACGAGTTCGCCGAGGCGGATCGCCCCGACCATCCTGGCACCCCCTTTGATCGTGTGGAGCACGCGCCGCAGGGAGTCGAACGCTGCCGCATCCTGCGGCTCGCTCCGCAGGTGCCTGAGATCCTCGCCGATAAGCGGACCAAGATCGCGAACTTCATCGAGAAAGATGGGTAACAGCTGAGGGTCGATGTCGTCCTTTAGCACCCGGTGATCGCGTGCGCCGCCAGACTCGCCATTACTAAAGGCAGACATCCCGCCGGAATCTGCTTCCGAGCGCTGCAGATCTTCTGCATCTTCCACTGAAAATTCGAGAGCGATCGCCGGTGGCGACGCCACACTTTCCCCGGCAGCGTCGCTGCATGCGTCCGCCTCACGCTCGAACTGCGCGCGCAGATCTGCAGAAAGTTCCGGCGTTCTTCCCTTCGCCACCGCGTCGATCAGCGCCTTGAGGGTGGACAGCGCAGACCGCAATAGCTCAGAGGTGGTCGGGCAATCGGGATGACCAAATGGCGCGTTCTCGATTACGCTCGCAACGAGCGTGATGTCCTTGAAGCCGGTCGCACGGGCGATACCACCGATGGTGTGAGCAGCGCGAATCACGGTGTCCCGAGTTTCGTCGTCGGGAGCAAACTCGAGGACCGCGAGCCCCATCCGGAGAGCCTCGACGTTCTGGCGTGCCTCCTCGACGAAGATTTGGAAGAGCGGGGCGGGCAGCGTCGAAAGGCTGGCCTCGACCGTATCCGGTGTCGGCTCAGCCGCTGCCGCTTCCATGGTCATATCAAGGGAAGCGATGGGAAGCGTGTCGTCAGGCTCCACAGTGCGGGGGATTCCTGCCCTGGGGGCTGCGAGTTCACTGGCAAGGAATGCCGTCTTGGCAGACAACGCACCGGCTCGCACAGTTGTGCGTCCTTGCTGCGCCATGTCCGTGATCCATCCCGTGAAGAGGTTGCGCGCCAGCGCAGCGAGGTCGATTAGCTCTTCGGATGCGGGCCGCTCGGCTTCCAACCATCGATTCAACAGTGATTCGATCATCCACGCAGCATCCCCGACTGCATGGAGGCCGGCCATGCGCCCGCTGCCCTTGAGCGTGTGAAACCCCCTTCGCAGCGTTGTAAGGTTACCCCAGTCACCTGGTTGAACGCGCGCGCGCTCGAGAAGATCACCCATCGCCTCCAGCAGTTCGTTGGCCTCCTCTATAAAGATCGAGACGATCTCCGGATCGACTCCTTCGCTTCTGGCGTCGACCTCGATACCGTCGCGTTCCAGATCGCCGCTCGGCGCATCTGCCCCATGCCACTCTTGTTCAGCGGTTTCATCGCTCAGATGAGCTCGAGGCTCCAGAATTGATTCGCCGGAGGCCGCTTGCAAGGCGTCAGGTTCGTCCCGCAGCGCGCTCAGATCGAAGCGATCAAGAATCTCGTCGATGTCCCCGTGTGTCACTTCTTCGCCGTCACGGTCTCCGTCCGATCGCCCCTCGGTCGGAAAAAGCTCGAAGTCAAGTTCGTCGGCATGTCCAGCCGGTCCGTCTTCGGCGATCGTCTGCAAATCGAGAACGGACGATGAAGCGACCATCGCTTCCCTGGCGTCGAAGCGGGCGAGGATCGTTTCGACGGCGCGTAGTTCGTCGCGGTTGTCTCGGTCAAGCGCTCCAACGTAGAGCATGACGCTGCTCAGCCCTTCGGCAAGCAGCGCAGTCTTGTCCTCAGAGACGATTCGTCCCGGCTCGTCGAGCATCGCAATGATCGAGGTGGATCGTTCGATGAGTTGCGCTGCGTTCTCCACATCCAGCACGCGCAGCGCACCCGCAACGCTTCCCAAGAGTCCCGGTAGCTCTATTAGAGGCGGGGTCGGTACCTGCCCCCGGAAGAAGCTGTCGAGACTCCGTTCCGCCTGCTGCAACGTGGCTAACATCTCACTGCCAACGACTTGCAGCAGTTCCCGTTCGTCTCCCGGTGAAGGGTTCGGTTCGTTGCGTGCACGGTTACAGCGTTCGGCAGCCGCTTGAGTACGTGATAGGCATGCAAGCAGTGTCCGCCGTCGCGCATCGAACTCTGCAATCGCCTCTGGCATGGAGATTCGGCACGCTTCCAGTCTTTCTTCCAAGGCGCTCAATGCGGCCGCGGTCTCGATAACGATCGCCGCCTGCACGTCGGCATCCAGAACTGCGAGATCCGCGGTCGTTAGCAGCATTGCGTCGATCAGCGCCGTCACCGGTTGGCTGCGGATCGCGTGGCTTAGCTCACATAGTTCCGTGAGACATTCTTGAAGCTCCGCGGCAACTTCCTGCGTCATCGCGCGTCGATGCTCCGCCCGGACACACGTGTCGGGCGCGATTAGTTCTTTGGCCCGGCGCAGCACCGGCTCGAACTCCGCGGTATCGATCTCGACAACAGCCCACGACGCCGAGGCTGGCGCATAGCGATAGAGCCCATAGAGTGACTTCACATCACGCACGAGCGCTGTAACTGGCTCACACTGAACCAAGTGAAAGAGCAACTCTCGCATCAGCTGCGTGCTGGCTGGGTCCCCCGAAGCAAAGGTTGCCATATACCGATCGATTCGACCCGCAGCCCGCTTCATTTCGTCCGTGACTGCAAATCCGCCACGCAGCAATCCGTCGACGAAAGCCGAGCTTACCCACCACGGTGCGCGTCTGCCCGGCGCCGGCTGGGCACGCTCAATTTCCTGGAGTGCCTCCAGCATTTGTACGAGACCGTCTTCTGAGCCGCGTAACCAGTTCAGCATGCCGCGTTGATAGCGCCCGCGACACACTCTGACGAAGTCGAAGAGTTCGTCGCCTTGGAGCAGGTTGGGGGACGCAAGCGGCGGAGGGAAGACGCTCAAGTCCGGGTGGAACAGCGCATAGTCGTCGACAGGTTGGCCGCCCCGCGCCTGCGCCAATTCGTTCAAGAGTGGACGCAGCGACACCGCATTCTCGGGTGCGCCCGCCATCAGATCGCCAAGATGGCGCGCAAGACTCGCACTGGCCCTGCCGAGTAGCTGCGCCAGTTCAGGCGTCGGCGCGATGTCGCGCTTCTCGAGCGCGACGAGAACAGCGTCGATGTCCTTCGAGAACGCGCCGAGTGCCTCCATCCCGATGATCTGGAGCGCGCCGGTGACTTCACGCACCGAGGCGAGGGCCGCCGATAGGGTGTCGGCGTTGCCCGCTGGATCAGCGAAGTAGGTCGCGAGCGAGGCACGCGCCCGCTCGAGCGCAAAGTCGATCTCTGGCTTCACCCATGTCAGGGGGCCAAGCTGGGTTGCGAGAATGGCGCTCATGTGATCTTGTCGGCAGTTACACCTTGAAGCCGGCAACCGACACTTTCAGGTTGTTGGCGAGATCAGCGATCTGAGCCATGGAATCCGCAGTCCACCTGGTTCCCTTGGTGCTCTGTGTCGTGATGTTGAGCAGGTCTTGCATGCGCTGCGCCATCTGCTTGGCGAGTTGCTGTTGGTTCGACGTGGACGAGGAGATCGATGCGACGAGCTGCGCGAGCTGTCCCGAAACGTCGCGAATTTCCTCCAGGGCACGCCCTGCAGAATCGGCGAGTTGGGCACCTCGCACGACGCCGTTCGTGCTCTTCTCCATGGCGGCTACGGCGTCCTGCGTATCCTGTTGAATCGCCTTCACGATCGCTGTGATCTGCTTCGTTGCCTCACCCGACCGCTCCGCCAGTCTCTGCACCTCCTCGGCGACAACCGTAAAGCCGCGCCCTGCTTCTCCCGCGGCGGCGGCCTGAATCGCAGCGTTGAGAGCGAGAACGTTGGTCTGCTCGGTAATTGTTGCGATCAGCTGAACGATCTCGCCGATCTCCTGCGAGCTCTCGCCGAGTCGTTTGATTCGCTTCGACGTCTCCTGAATCTGCTCGCGCAAGGCGTTCATGCTCGAAATCGAGTCCTGCACCGCGCTCCCGCCTTTGCCTGAGGCTGCAAGCGATTGCTCCGCCACCTCCGCGCACTTCGATGCGTCATCCGAGACGGAATCCATGGTGGAAGTCATTTGCAGGACCGACGAGGTGGCGTCTTCGATCTGCTGAGACTGCTTCTCGGCTACCTGCAGGAGGTGAACCGAAACAGCTTTTCCTTGCGTGGAAGACTGAGTGAGCTGATTCGCAGCGGCGTTGATCTGGGCAACGAGGGAGCGCAGTTCGTCTATGGCATAGTTCACGGAATCCGCGATCGCACCCGTCATGTCTTCGGTTACTTGTGCGTGTTTGGTCAGATCGCCTTCCGCGAGCTCCGACATATCATCCAGCAAGCGAAGAATCGCTCGTTCGTTGCGGCGGTTTTCCTCTTCGTTCTTGAGCGCGCGCACGCGAACGTCGTCGAGCAGCACCTTGGCGATGAGCGCCAACCCGAGCAGGGTGAGCATCGTAAACAGAACGCCGGTCGCAATGCTGCCCCATCCGGTCCCCGATTCCCGGTAGTGGTTTGTCAACACAGCCAGCCTGCCAAGCATTTCCTGGGCACTATTGGAGACGTCGCGCGCCGCCTGCTTGGCCTGTGCGAGTCCCTCCATATTCTTGACGATGCTATCGATATTTCCTTTGAGTTCGGTTACAGTCTTGAGCAAGTCGGTCGCGATGTCTCGATTGACCTGATTCCTAAGAGCACTGATTCCCGTGTCGGGGTCGCCATCCATAAGTCCCTTGACCGCTTTCGTGAAGCTACCCACGTTCTTCCCGAGCTGGAGGGCTACCTGCGGCGTCGGATGATCAGTGGATACAAGCGACTTCGCATCGAGGAGTTCGAAGTTGAGTACGTCTGCATACAGCTGGCGCGTCCATGCGGTAGCACGGAAGTCCTCCCCCTTGTCGATCGCTCCGTTGACGAGCGCTTGACTGAGACTCAACACTCGAGTGCCGCTCTTCCCGATGGACTCCTCTTGTTTGCGCAACTGCACGAGATTCGGCTGTTGACTGCGAACCTTACTCACTTGCTTGTCGATAGACTGCCAGATTTCGGCAATCTTCCCCAGCATCAGCTCTTCTTTCCCGGTTGGAGCAGGTAGATCGAAGCCTCTAAGCGCACCGCCCTGACTCAGCAGCGTGAGCTCAGCAACGAGGCGGTCACGGGTTTCCTCGAGCGGCTTAAACGCTTCGATACCGCCCACGGCGGCTTGCTGGGTCAGATTGGCGAGGCGAAGCGACAGCAGTTGAATGTCGTTGGCGATCAGCGCCTGCTCGCGTCTGAGGCGAGTTTCCGAAACGGAAACGCCGAAGGTGGCGAGAGTCAAGAGAAGAAGTAGTGCGATGAGTATCGAAAGCACCGTAATCTGCTTCGAGAACGACAGTCTCCCGATCAAGGGTATCTGCCAGTTTGCTCCGGCGTTTCCACCCTGCCTCAGACGCCCGACGAAGTCGCGCCATGTAGATGTATGCCCGCTTTCGGGACCCGTGGAGAGTTTCTCACATGGCCCTCCCACCTCAGGAGTCGCTTGCGTGGTTTCTCTTTCTATCGCAGGCTTCTTGCCGAATGGAAGCGAGGGCAGCTTCAGAGCAGCGACGATAGACGCCATTTATTGGTTCTCCTGTGAGGTGGCTACCGGGACCCCCGGCCCCCCATAAGTCTCAACTCCCAGGGGCGCAATTTGGAGGAAACGGGTACTCCGGGTCAGTTCTGCGACGTTCAGTTCCCGCCATATGCGTCCATCAGAGTCGGCATACGCTGCGCATTGCCAGGCGGAGCTCTCCACATCACTTTGATTCAGCGCCTTCACCTGGCGCAAGCCGAGGCTGCGGCGTACGAGCAGCGCTGCTTGCGCGCGGTATCTCGCGTGCAGCACAACCAAACGACTGTCCGAGGTTGTTGGTGTTGCCGCGGCGTTTTCGAATCTCGCAAGGTCTGTCACGGAGAACAGACTACCCCGGACGTTGGCGACGCCGACGAACCAGTCCGTGGCAAGGGGCACTGACACCAAACGCGGAACTGGAATCACCTCGCTGACATCGGTGAGGGCGACCACCCAAGTCCATTTCCCAGCCTCGAAACCGAAGTGTGAGGAGGACGCAACCGCGCCAGCCTTGGCGTGAAAGCGGTCGAAGAGGTGCTGCTGGTACTCGCGAAGAGTGGCGTTATGCGCCTGCATGAAAGCTCCGCGTCAGGTGAGTGCCGCGATCTTCTGTAACAGCTCCGCTTCTATCACAGGCTTGACGAGGTACTCGCGCGCGCCCTGACGCAGCCCCCAGATCTTGTCGGTTTCTTGACCCTTGGAGCTGCAGATGATGATTGGAATGTGCTTGGTGCCCTCATTCCTAGAGATCGAGCGTGTTGCCTGGAAACCGCTCGCACCCGGCATGACCACGTCCATGAGAATCACGTCTGGTTGAATCTCGTCGGCTTTGCTCAGGGCCTCGGTTCCATTCTCCGCCGTAAATACCACGTACCCATTCTTCTGAAGCATCTCCGAGAGCAAGTAACGCTCGGCTTTCGAATCGTCGACGATCAAAACCTTCCTATTTGGCATGATGTCACTCCCGTCTATGCATCTTACATGTCTTGCGTATGCTGGCGCACGGCGCTTATGAGGTCGTCCTTCGTAAAGGGCTTCGTGAGGTACTCGTCTGATCCAACCAGACGGCCGCGTGCGCGGTCGAAGACTCCGTCTTTGCTCGAGAGCATGATCACCGGGGTACTGCGAAACTTCACGCTGCGCTTGATCAGGGCACAAGCTTGATACCCGTCCAGGCGGGGCATCATGACGTCCACGAAGATCACGTCGGGTTCGTGCTCGGTGATTTTCGTGAGCGCGGCGAAGCCGTCCTCAGCAAGAATCACGTCGTAGCCAGCTTGGGTGAGAAACACCTCAGCACTTCGCCGAATGGTGTTGCTGTCGTCGATCACGAGGACCTTGACGCCCGGATGACCTACATTGGCAGAAGCATCGTCCGGTTGCAATTGCGAAGCTTCACTCCGTTCGCTCATTTGGCCACTCGCTCGGAGGAAGAGTCATGTCATTCAACTTGACCATCGG
>JAEUMX010000154.1 GCA_016791285.1 Burkholderiales bacterium | reverse complement strand
TCTTCCCAGCTCGCGAGCACGCCTGGCGCCATGCCCATCGCGGCGATCGACTCGGCGTTGCGCAGGCTGAGATCAACGAACTGCGACGCCGTGCGCGACTGCGCCTGCATCGCTTCGAGCGGCGCGCGCGCGAGCCGTTCGTTGACGATCGTCAGGACGAGCAGTACAAGCGCGCCCGCGAACGCCACCAGTCCCAGCAGCGGATGGAACAGGCCGATCACCACGACGTAGACCGGAATCCAGGGAATGTCGAAGAGCGCCAGAATCGGGGCGCCCGCGAGAAACGTCCGCAGGATGGAGACGTCCCGCAGCGCGTGCTGTGCGTCGTCCGGCGTGGGGCGGCTGCGCCCGGCCAGCATCTCGCCGAGCACGATGGGGCCGAGGGTCTTGTCGAGCGCCACCGCACCGCGCGCGAGCAACTGGGAGCGGACGAAGTCGAGCGCCGCCATCACGATCAGAGCCACCACCGTGAACACGGTGAGCATGACGAGTGTTTCCTGGCTGCGGCTCGTCATGACGCGATCGAAGACCTGCAGCATGTACACCGCCGGCACGATCAACAGCAGGTTGATCACCAGACTGAACAGGCCGGCGAAGAGGAAGAAGCGGCGGAAGCGGGCGATGAATTCGAGCATCGTTGCCGGCGGACGTCCTCCTACGTGGCGCGCCACCGTCATGCCAATGTGGGGCCTTTTTTCCCGGGGGTCAATGACGTGGATCAGTAAAGCGAAAATAAAGGCGACGCCGGCTATCGGATGACGACCTCGCGCTCCGACGCGATCACCGTCCGCTGCACCCCGCCGATGGTGCGATCGAGCGTGACTCGCGCGCGGTAGGTTCCCAGCGGCCAGCCCGTCGCCGGGCGCTTCTTGCCAATGTACCGGAACTCGCGGGCGCGGGCCTTCTCCAGCACGCTCGTGGCTTCGGCCAGCGTGACGCCGTCCGGCCCCGACAACGTCGCCCGGAAGGCGTCGCCCTTCCGCACGCCGAAGAGCTCGATCCACGCGACAATGGCCGGAGACTGCGCGGTCAGTCCGGCCGCGCGGTCGCAGTCCTCCAGCACGGCGCCGCGGTCGGGGGGCACGGCGGACCAGCCGGTGCAGATCACGCCGGTCGGCGTGTAAGGGATCTGGCGCAAAGCCAGCGCCTCCCAGAGCGAGCGCGACGTGTCGCCACAGGCCGAGCCGGGGCCTGAACCGGTGAAGGGATCGATCACGGCGCCATCCCTTCGCACCTCGAAGTGGAGATGCGGAAACTCCGTGTTGCCGGAGAGGCCGACCTCTCCCAGTTGCTGTCCCCGCTCGACCCGGTCCCCGGGGCGCACCTTCACGCTGCCCTGGCGCAGGTGCCCGTAAAACGTGGACCAGCCGCCGCCGTGTTCCACCGCGACCGCGTTGCCCAGTGCGCGCTCGGTCTCACCCGCGGCTTCGTAACCGGTCTTGCCGGTGTCGGCCATCTCATCGCGGGCGGCGCGGACCCCCCCCGGCGCTGCCGCGACCACTGGCACGCCGGCCTTCAGGCGCTGGAGGTCGCGCACCTGGAAGTCGGTGCCGCGATGGCCATCGGAGGTGAGCACGCCGCAGCCGAAATCCTTGACCCCCGGTCCGGTATCGAGGTCCACGTAGTTCTGGACCGAGCAGGGGTCGTTCGAGCTGCAGGCGATGGGGGGGGCGAGCCGGAAGTCGGC
>JAEUMX010000135.1 GCA_016791285.1 Burkholderiales bacterium | reverse complement strand
CAACAGCGGGCTCTTCGGCGGCAACTCGAACTGGCGCGGCCCGATCTGGATGCCGACCAACTACACGCTGGTGCAGGCCATCGAGAAATTCCACCGCTTCCTCGGCGACGAGTTCAAGGTTGCCGCGCCGTGCCTCGGTGGTAGCGAGGTGACGCTGAATGAGATCGCCAAGCTCATCTCCGATCGCCTCGTGAACATCTTCCGCCGCGGACCGGACGGGCGCGTGCCCGCACTGCCGGCGGCGAGCCCGTTCCAGAACGACCCGGCGTGGCGCGACCTGCTGCTCTTCAACGAGTACTTCCACGCCGAGAACGGTCTCGGGCTCGGCGCCATGCACCAGACCGGCTGGACCGGGCTGGTCGCGAACCTCGTCCAGCGGCGCTATCGCGATGACATACCCGCCTACTGGCGGCAACCTGCGGCGGCGGAGGAGGCAGCGGCGTAAAGCCAGAGGGGCGGACAAAAGAGGGAACGGTAAGCGGCAGCTACAGCAGGGCTGTCTCCAGTTGCCGCTTCAGTCTCTGCCAATCGGGCATTGCCCGATCCAGTAGCTTGTAGAATTCCGCGCTGTGATCGCTGTGCTGCAGGTGGCACAGTTCATGGACAACTACATACTCGACGCAGACACGAGGTGCCCGAACCAGATCAGCGTTGAGGGTCATGCTCCCGCTTGGCGACAAACTTCCCCACCGTGACTTCATCGCCCGGACGATCAGGCGTGGCCGTCGATGGCCTTTGAATCGGAGCAGGCATTGATCCAGTACCTCCCCGAAGACTCGCCTGGCGCGATCGAGATACCAGCGATGCAGCATCGTCCGCACGCGATCTGGATCGGCCTTTTCCCGCAGGGTGACGACTAGCTGGCCGCGATTCATCCTGATCGACGCCGATTCGCCCGTGACAACCTTCAAGCGGTACTGCCGGCCCAGGTAGAGGTGTGTTTCGCCACTCACGTACCGGCGCTGCGGCGTGCGCGGACTGTAGCGCTGGAAGTCGGCGATCTGCCGGCTGATCCATGCGCCACGCTTCTTCACCCGTGCAGAGATGATTTCCTCGGCGCAGCCGACCGGCGCCCGCACGATCACGCGCTGATCCGGATGTACCTCGATACTCAAGGTACGGCGGGTCGATACCCACTGAACCTGATAGCGGATCGTCTCCGGTCCGTAGGCAAGCTCGTATGTCATTACTCTCACGCCGGCATCCGGTGTCTCGTCAACTGCATCGAGCGGTTGATGATCTCGTCCATCTCCTCGGTGGCCAGCGGAATGCCGCGTTCGCCGCGAATCACGTCGTAGAGGTAATCGTCCATATCGTTCATCGTCCGGCGCTGGGCGTCCAGGTTCTCCCAGAAGCCGACAACGCGGTTACGTTCGACGATCGCCCAGATGCTGGTCGCCGCGTCGGCGGCGATGGCCTTCGCCTCGACTGAGTCCGCGACGTGCCGGCCGAAATAGGGCTCCAGGATGCCGAAGCAGGCGATCGCGTGGTCGTTGTCGCGCAGGACAGCCGGCACATCGTCGGTCTTGCGGCTGGCGACGGCATCTCTGATTTCGCGGGCTCGCCTCAGGTACTCCAGATCGGAGATGCGTCGCGCCCGGTAATCGTCGATAGCCTGCTGGATCAGTTTGGAAAATTTCTCGTAGAACGCCGGGTCTTCGTCGAGATGCTCGGTGATGGCACGCTTGGTGGCGTGGGCGATCATGTCCGCCTTGGCGGCGGTCGGCTTGCCCTGGCCCTGCTCCTCCACCACCTGCTGGAAGGCCGCATCGTCGAAGATGTTTACCGGCTCGTTGAGCTTCAGCACCTCGTTGGCCGAGATGTGGGTGTCCAGCAGCTTCTGGATCTTCGGCTCATAGTCCCGGTAGTCAATGGATTCGGCATAGCGCAGCTTTACCGCCGCCTTCAGATTCGTGAAGCGCTTGAGGTCAGCCTTGTAGCCCTTGAGGCGAGTCTCCGGTGTGCCGGTGATAAACGCTTCCGACGACATGGCGATGGCCAGCGTCCTGGCGTAGGCCGACAACTGGTCGTAGAAGTTCTCGCGGATTTTCTCGTCAGCCAGCAGTTGCTCGAAGGCTTCCTCGTCCTGGCGGTTGGCGACGGTCTTGAACACGTCCCACAGCTCGGCGTGCCGCTGCGGCAGTTGGCGCACTTCATCGTAGATGCTCGCCAGCGCACCGGTGAGATCACCCTCGTCGAAGCCCTCCAGGGCGCTGTAAGTCGTCAGCGCCTGATCAAGCTCACCCAGGATGCCGGCGTAGTCGATGACGTAGCCGAACTCCTTCGAGCGTGCGCCTTCGCCGTCATAGATGCGATTGACGCGCGCGATGGCCTGCAGCAGCGTGTGCTCCTTCAGCTTGCGAGCGAGATAGATGACAGTGTTGCGCGGCGCATCGAAGCCGGTCAGCAGCTTGCTGACGACGATGAGGATCTCCGGGTCGTCGCCGTGTTTGAAGGCGTTGGCGATGTGCGTCTCGTAGGCCTCGGCATCGCCGTAGCGTTTCATCATCCGCTGCCAGAAGGCGACGACCTCGTCGCTGGACTCGTCGTCCTCCACATCGTCGAAACCTTCGCGTTCGTCGGGGGCCGAAATGATGACTTCGCTGCTGACGTGGCCGATGTCATCCAGGAACTTCTTGTACTTCAGCGCCGCCGCCTTTGACGCTGCGACCAGTTGTGCCTTGAAACCGGTACCCCGCCAGTTCTCGCGGAAATGCTCGGCTACGTCGAAGGCGCGCATGAAGATGACCTGATCAGCCTTGTTGAGCATTTCCGCCCGGGCATACTTCTTCTTCAGATCGGCCTTCTGCGCCGGCGTCAGACTCTGAGTATGGCGCTCGAACCAGACGTCGATGGCCGCCTGGTTCTGTTCGATCTCCACCATGCGCCCTTCGTAGAGCAGGGGCACGATGGCGCCGTCCGCCACCGCCTGATTGATGGCGTAGGTGTGGATGATGCCGCCGAACCTGGCCACGTCGCTCTTCTCGCGCTTGAGCAGGGGCGTGCCGGTGAAGCCGATGTAGCAGGCATTGGGGAACATCTGCCGCATGCGCGCGGCGAACATGCCGAGCTGGGTGCGCTGGGTCTCGTCCACCAGCACGAAGACTTCTGTCGAGTCGTCCCGGAAGCGGCGCGTCGCCAGCGCCTTGTCGAACTTGTGGATCAGCGTGGTGACGATGTGCGCCTTGTGCTCGGCCACCAGTTCCACCAGATGGCGGCCGGACTCGGCGCGATCCGGTGTCAGGCCGCAAGCGGCGAAAGTGTTGCCGAGCTGCTTATCGAGGTCCACCCGGTCGGTGACCAGCACGATGCGCGGGGTGCGAATGTCCAGCTCCAGCACCAGTGCCTTGGCCAGCATCACCATGGTCAGCGACTTGCCGGAGCCCTGGGTGTGCCAGACGACGCCGCCGGCCCGGCGCCCGGCTTCATCCCGCCGCTTCACCCGCTCGACGATGCGCTCGACGGCGAAGAATTGCTGGTAGCGGGCGATCTTGCGCCGCCCGCCGTCGAACACCGTGAATTGCAGCGCCATGCGCAGCAGGCGTTGCGGTCGGCACAGCGCGTAGACGGTGCGGTCCTGCTCGGTCAGCGCGCGGCGCACGAGGTATTCGCCTTCCGGTTCGCGCATGCCCGCATTTACTCCCATTGCCTCGGCCAGCAGCTCGTAGAGCCCGGCCTTGGCCTCCTGAGGCAGCGGTCGATCCAGCACCGCGCGCTGTCAACGTCGCCTGAATTTTCCCCGGAATCGTCGGAGTAAAATTCCCCAATGTTCGGTGCGGTGAGTAGCCGCGTGGGTTGTCTCAGTGATGCTCCTTTGGTGGTCGACCGCGGCGGCGAGCAGTCGGCTGCTCGGTGGC
>JAEUMX010000069.1 GCA_016791285.1 Burkholderiales bacterium | reverse complement strand
TCCACCGCGAGCCTCGCCTGCGGCAGGATCGTGGACTCGTACAGACGCGCCGATGCGAGGCTGCGCTCCGCCGCGGCAGACTGGTGATGCAGCTGCATGAGGATCTCGTTGCGCTGGGCGTCGTAGAGATCGAGTGCCTGGCCGCGCATCGCCTCGGCCTCCGCCACCATCGGCGCGAGGCGGGTGCTGCGCCACACCGGCAGATTGATGCCGACGGTGAAGAGGACCATGTCCGGCCGCGCCATGCCGTCCGGTGCGCGGTCGCGCTGGCCGTAGGCGAACTTGAAGTCGAAGTCGGGGTAGTACTCCTTCGCCGCCAGGTCGAGGACCTTCTGGCTGCGGGCGATTCTGCTCTGCAGCCCGAGCAGCTGGGGCTGGGCGTCGAGCCCTTCGAGCGCGATCGCCGGCGACGCCGTAGGTGTGAGCGCGAGCGGCTCGGGCACGATGGCGTGCTGGCCCGGGGCGCGCCCCAGTGCGGCATCGAGCTCTCCCGCCACTTCCTTCTGCTCAGCCGCGAGCCGGATCAGCTCCTCGGACATCCGGGAAAGCTGCAGTTCGCCCTTCAGCACCTCGGCCTGGTTGCCCTGGCCGACTTCGTACTTCGCGCGCGCGATCCGCAGCAGCTGCTCCAGCGTGTCCCGGTTGCGCAGCGTGAGCCGCGTCACGGTCGCGTTGAGCGCGAGGTCGTAGTACGCGACACGGACGTTGCGCACCGTCCGGTTGACAGCCTCCCGGCTGCGGTGCCGGCTCGCCGCGGCGTCCTCCTCGGCAACCTCCTCGCGCAGGCGCCGCTTGCCGGGATAGGGCAGACGCTGTCCCAGCCCGATCATCTTCATGGTCATGTCGTCCTGCCGGAAGTTGAACGTGTCGACCGGCAGGTTGAGCACGCCGACCTCGAGCATCGGGTCGTTGAGGGCACCGGCGGGTGCGATGCGCTGCTCGGCTGCTTCCACCTCGCGGCGGGCGGCGCGCACCTCCGGGTTCGCCTGCGTCGCCTCCTCGATCAGCTTCGCGAGCGGGGTCGGCACCGGCTCGGCCTGCGCTGGGGGAACATGGGTGAAAGCGAGCCTTTCGGCCGCCGTGGCCGGCAGAGCGCCGAGCGCGAAGGCCACGAGCACGGCGAGGAAGCGCAAGATCGTCATCTTTGTTCTACCTGGGTGTTCCGGGCGCATCGCGACCGCATCTCGCGGCGACACGCCGACTCGACGGGCGCGCGGGCGAACGGCGAGGAATCGCGACGCTCGCGCGCTGCTTCTCAGGAAGTCAGGGAGCCGGGATCAGCCGACAGGGGGCGGGTCGGCGTGTTCGAGGACGACACCGGCGATGGCTGCCGGCGGCGTAAAGACGGGCTGCAAGGGAGACGAAACCGGGGGGTCTTCCACGGTGGTCGGCAAAGCGCTGGCCGAGCAGGCATGGCACTGCGCGCACCCGCTGCACGCGCTCCATTTGCCGAGGTCGGCAAGCGCTTCGTGCCCCGATCCCTGCTGCTCCGGGGCGGCGCTCTCATGGCATGGCGCGCCGCCAGGTTGCGCCGTTGCCGCGGCATGTGCGCACGACAACATGGTCGCGCCGACGAACCCCTGCCACGGCAGGGCGGCAAGCAGGAACGCGGCGAGCAGGCGGTAGAGGCGACGACGCATGGTCCGGATTGTACGCGCCGCCCGCC
>JAEUMX010000012.1 GCA_016791285.1 Burkholderiales bacterium | reverse complement strand
AGTGGAAGTAGCTGTCGAAACGGAACGGGTAGTGCGAGTCGCGGTTGCGGATGCGCTCGGGCGCCGTGGGAATCACGGCCACACCCTGCTGCATGCCGCGGGCAAGCTGCGCACGACGGGCTTGGAAGACGGCAACGTGTGGCATGGTGATCGGCTCCAGACGGCGGTTCGGTGCGGGACGCGCCGCTACCTCACCCGCGCGCATCGACGGCAGACCGCAGCATGGTGAGCGAACGGTCGAGCGCGGCGAGCCGTTCCGGGGTGCCGACGTCCTCCCAGCGCCCGGGGTAATGCTCACCCGTCACCGCGTCGGCGTCCACTGCCTGTCGCAGCAGTGGTCCCAGCGCTGCCTTCGCGCCGGGGGTGACGCCCGCGAAGAGGCGCGGGCAGTAGAGTCCAATGCCGGAATAGGTGAATCGGCACGCGCCTGCGTTGCGCAAGCGCCCATCGACAACGGCGAAGTCCCCGCGCGGATGGTGCGGAGGATTGTCGACGAGGACGAGATGGGCAACCGAACCGCTCGAGCGCATGGCGGCGACTTGCCGCGTCAGGGCGGCGAAATCGAACTCGCAGTAGATATCGCCGTTCACGACGAGAAACGGGTCGCTCCCCAGCAGCGGCAGCGCGAGCGCAATGCCGCCCGCCGTCTCCAGGGCAACGCCTTCGCGCGAGTAGTGGATCGCAACGCCGAACGCACTGCCGTCACCCAGACTTGCCTCGATCATGGCGCCGAGGTGGGCATGATTGATGACGATGTCGCGCACGCCGGCCGCCGCGAGATTCTCGACGTGGCGCGCGATGAGCGATCTGCCGCCGACCGTGAGCAGCGGTTTTGGCACGGTATCGGTCAGCGGCCGCATGCGCTCGCCGCGTCCAGCCGCCAGGATCATGGCGCGCATCGTCAGAACGTGTAGCCGACGCCCGCGGACCGGCCCGCGAGCTCGTCGAAAAGCAGGAGCAGCGGGTGCAGCGCGGTGTAGCGGGCGGCCACCGCACGCACGTACGCGACGAAGCGCGGCGTGTCCTCGAGGTAGCCGCTCTTGCCGTCGCGGTACTCGAGCCGGGCAAAGATGCCGAGCACCTTCAGGTGCCGCTGCAGCCCCATCCATTCGAAATCGCGATAGAACGCGGCGAAATCCTCGGCCACGGGCAACCCCGCCTTGCGCGCCTTTTCCCAGTAGCGCACCGTCCAGTCGAGAACGTTCTCTTCGTCCCAGCTCACGAAGGCGTCGCGAAAGAGCGAAGCAACGTCGTAGGTGATCGGTCCATACACCGCGTCCTGAAAATCGAGGATGCCGGGGTTCGGGTCGCACACCATGAGGTTGCGCGGCATGTAATCGCGGTGGACGAACACCTTGGGCTGTGCGAGGTTGGCGGCGATGACGAGCGCAAACGTGCGCTCGAGCACCGCCTTCTGCGCCGGCGTGAGCACGATGCCGAGGTGCCGGGCCACGTACCAGTCCGGGAACAGATCGAGCTCGCGCCGCAGCAGCGCCGCATCGTAGGGCGGCAGCACATCGAGGCGGCTCGCCGCCTGCCAGCGCACCAGCGCAGTGGTCGCGTCGTCGAAGAGCTCGTGGGCGACGCCGGCATCGGCGCCCATCGCGGCGAGGAACGTCGTGTTGCCAAGATCGGTGAGCAGCAAGAAACCCTGCGCGAGATCCTGCGCCTCGACGCGGGGGGCGTTGAGGCCCGCCGCGGCGAGCAGTCCGGCCACATGCATAAAGGGACGGCAGTCTTCGTGCGCGGGCGGTGCGTCCATGGCGATCAGGCTCGCGCCGTCGGCATAGCGCACGCGGAAATAGCGGCGAAAGCTCGCGTCCGCCGAGGCGGGTTCGAGATCGAAGGCAGCGCCGGGACGACGCCCCTCGATCCAGGCGCGCAACTGTTCGAGTCGTTCCAAGTGTTCGTCGCAACCGGGTTGGCGCACGCGAGTGGATCGGCGCTTCGGTTGCCGTGGCAAGTGAATTGTGCGATTTTATCACCCGCTTCACCCCGCCTCCCAAGATGTGTGTCCCCCGCTTAAGGCTACTCGGCCTCGCCGCGCTCGCTGCCTTCGCGCCCATCGCGCAGGCGCAGGAGCCATCTGGCACGCTGATCGGACTCAAGCTGCGGCCCGAGGCAACGCTGCGACCCTACACGCCGCCAGGCGACCTGCCGATCCCCGTGTACGTCGAGGCCGACCGCATCGAAGGCAACACGGAGCAGGCGATCGAGTTCACGGGCGATGTCGAGCTGCGCCGGCGCGGGCAGGCCGTGTTCGCGGACTGGATGCTGTACGACGTGCCGGACGAGGAGGTCTATGCCATCGGCAACGTCAAGCTGTTCCAGCGCGGCAGCGTGCTGCAGGGGACCAAGGCGCGCCTCAACATGCAGTCGGAGACCGGCTTCGTCGACGATCCGCGCTATCGCATCGAGCAGACCGGCGGTTACGGCGAGGGCACCCGGCTCGACCTCGAGGGTCCCGGCCAGTTCAGGTTCGAGAACGCGAACTACACGACGTGCGGACCGGCCGATCAGGACTGGGTGTTCGAGAGCGGCGCCCTTTCGCTTGATCGCGATGCGGAGACCGGTGTGGCGCGCAACGCCACCTTCTACTTCAAGGGCACGCCTCTCGCCTACACGCCGTACATCGAGTTTCCGCTGACGGGCGAGCGCAAGACCGGGTTCCTGACGCCGATCTGGGGCACCAGCCAGAGCAGCGGCTTCGAAGTGACGAC
>JAEUMX010000249.1 GCA_016791285.1 Burkholderiales bacterium | reverse complement strand
CTCCTTCACCGTGCCCTCGATGCCGCCCGCCATCACGTAGTCGCCCACCTTGAACGGCCTGAGCACGATGAGAAACGCCCCCGCCGCGAAGTTTGCGAGAAGGCCACCCCACGCCGCACCGATCGCTATACCGGCGCCCGCAATCAACGCCGCGAACGACGTCGTCTCGACCCCGAAGTATCCCAGGATCGCGATGACCAGAATGACGTTCAGCGTGACGCTGACGACGTTGCCGATGTACCGCAGAAGCGTCGGATCGACGTTCTGTCTCGTCAGCGCCGCGGAAACCAGTCGAACAGCGAGACCGATCAGGTAGCGTCCGACAATCCAGACCGCGATCGCGCCAACGGCTTTCAGGCCGAAGGTGACGAGCTGCGCGCCGGCGGTGTTGAGCATGCCTTGAATGTCCATCGTTGTTCTCCTTGCGTGGACTGGTTGGTGCGAAAAAACGGGCGGAGTCTATCACTAAGCGATGGCGAAGGCACTCAGCGCTCGACGGTGAATGGCCATGGCATTTTTCGGCGAACGCACCGCACAGCCGACCTCAACCCAGCGGTCAGTCACTCTCCCGCGGCGCGCTCAGTGCCGACGCGCGCTTTCGAACGCAGGGACCGCGAGTACGGCCGACGGCATTTGCAGTGAGCCGAACAGGGCTGGCGGACGATCTACGCGCCGGCGCGCTGACCGCGCTCTGGCGACGGCTACACGGGGCGAGCCGGGGGGCGTGCGCCGCCCAGCGCTTCGAACATCCCCCCGGTATCAGGAGTAGATGCGGAAAAGGCGCTGAATCTGGTCGAACTCGTGGAGATACGCCTGCGCCACCTCACGATTCGTGGCCACGACGGTAATGTCGTGCGAGAACACCGAGGTGTTGTACCAGTTGAAGCTGCCCTCGATGACCGTTGCCTCGTCGATGATGCAGTACTTCGAATGCACGGGCGAATACGGTACCGCGTGATCTGCCTGCCCGTAGACCAACCCCACGGGAATGCCGGCTGACTTCAGTCGCTGCACGGCCGGCAGCAAGGGTCGATTGAGCTCCTCTTCCATGGTTCGTTCGATGCCTATCCGACCCTGTCGCGCCAGATGTCCGTTGAGCAGGATGTGCACATGGACACCGCGGTGCTTCGCGTGCAGCAGCGCATCCACCACGCTGTCCCCGTGCTCGCCCAGGAGGTTGCCGATCAGGAACAGGCAAAGTTTGATCGACTGCCTTGCCCGATGGATCTCCGACAGGATGGCGTGGTGCGGGCGGTAGTACTTGCCGTCGGCGAGCGTGTGTCGGCCAAACGTGTAGAGCAGGTTGAAATGGCTGAGCGGATCGATGCGGTACTTCTGAATGACGCCGCCCCGTTCGCTCTGGAACACGTTGTCCAGCAATCGGCAGACACCCTTCGAATGAAACGTCATCCCCGATTCCCAGTTTGCCCACCAGCGGTCGAAGGTGATGTTGAAAGATCCGAGAATGCAGTCCTCATCGTTGAAGATGATGAACTTCGTGTGCATGTCCGGATCGACCTCGATCAGGTGATGGTGCGGGGTGCAGAACACGCCCAGCAGCTCGATCCCGGCGCGCTTCAACCGCGCGTAGTTCGGGCTGTTGGTGAGCGTCATCTTCCGCCAGTCGACGATGCACTGGACCCAGACGCCGTTCTCGCTGGCGTGAACCAGGTGGCGCGTGAAGTCGCCGTCGTCTATGCAGTCCACGCTCACCTTGATGGTGCAGAACCGTCCGGGATGCTCCCGCTTGCTTCGGATGACCTTGTCGATGTGATCGTGGATGTAGCGCTTGGGATGATAGGGATGATACTGCTGTCCCTTGGTGAACTTAGGCGTCAGCCGCAACGACTCGAAGTGGTGGTTGTACCAGTCGACGTCCCGCTGGAGGTCCCCGCCGTTCGCCTCGTACGTCCGGTAGCCGTTGCCAGTCGCACCATGCGAAGAGAGCCGCCGGTACTGCGGATTCCCGTCCTTCAGCTGCGGCTCTTCCATGAAGATGTATTCGATCTGCGAAGGAATCGATTCCTCGTCCCGGTGCACGATGAACGAGAACTTCACGCACTTGATGTGACCGAAGGTGTTCGAGAAGGGGTGCACGAAGAAGTCCCGCGTCCGCCGCTTGTGATGATTCCACTCGACATCGTAGGCGTCCGTGTCGACGATGAACGTCTCGCAGATGCCGTGTTCGCGGTAGACCTTGAGGACCACCTTCAGATTCGCCTGGATGCCGAAAGCGACATCGAAGGTGATCTTGCCCCAGCGCAGGGAGAACTTCTCGCCGAAGTCGTTGGCACGCGAGAAAAACGTGCCAAGATTCCCATCGACGGGTACTGCATAGGATTCTGCTGTCTTCATGTGCCGACCGATATGCCCCACTGCCTGCTGGGGTCTGCGCGGCAGCATTGGCGCTGCCGCACTCAATAGTTTGTCGGTGTCCCGTCTTCACTTCGGCTCGAAGCTCATCAGATAGCCGATGTGATCGGACACTCTCCCATAGTCCTGCTCGGTGAAAACCTCGCGGCCCCCGGTAACCGCGAGCTCGCTCGACTTCCGCAGGAACACGTAATCGATGCGATGATCGTTGTCAAGATGACGGTGCCAGTGCGCCTGCCTCGCGTTGCAGATCATCTCGAAGATTTGCGGTGAGTTCACGGCGAGATACTGGTCATCATACTCGTTCGAGTTGACCACGAGCTGATAACCCTTCGAGCCTGCCTTGATGTTGAAATCGCCGCAGAGCATCGTCGCCCGCACCTCATCGACGTGCTCATGCCCCGCCCACTGCCGCAGTGCCTCGAACTGCTCGGGAAATCCGTCGTCCCACCAGCTCAGGTGCGACGAGAAGACATTGACGAGTCCCAGGTGCGGAACCCTGATCTGCGCCATCACGACTTTCCGTGCGTGAATGTCGTACGGATCGCGACTTCTCGATACGTACCGTCCTTCATGCCTGACAATCGGGTGCCGGCTCAGGATCGCAACACCCTCCCGATAACGATCGAAGCCGAGATGCGACCAGTCGGTGACCAGATGATAAGGCGACGTGAGCCGCTCGTTGATGATTCTTGCCGCATTCGACTGCCAGTCTCCCTGCCCGTTGTTCCAGAGCTCGGCCACCTCCTGCAGGCAGACGACGTCCACGTCCAGCTCGTTGATCGCCCGCGCGATCTGCGACAGCTTACGGTCCTGGTTCTCTTCCTGGTAGCAGTGCAGATTCAGGATCAGCACGCGGACCAGCGCGTGGTAGATCGAGTAGCTCCTGCCGAAGTTGTCATCCCAGAAGACCCCTTTCTTGGTGTCGCAGGTAATCCGGTACTGGATGCGGCGGGAGTGGTCTACGTTCAGCGCACCGTGCCAGATCTGGACTCCGTAGTGATTCGGATTCCTGGCGTTGCTACGACGGTCGGTGTCCCAATAGTTGCGCGCGAGTCGGCAGTGCGTGCTCTGGGAGGTGCGCCAGTTGTCGTTCGTCCAGGTGAGCTGGACCCGTTCCGGCTCCAGATGCCGCTGGACCGCGACCACGACGGGGAAAACCGACTGCCCGTCGGTCGCCTCGCTTTCGAAGCGGACGTTGAGCACGGGTATGTCCTGCGTGACCCGAACCCCGGAATCGGCCTGGATGGAATAGTTGTGCCCGTGATTGTTATCCCAGTATTCCTTGCCCGCCACACGATAGCGCAATGCAAACCGCACGTTTCCGGGAAGCGGCTTGCTCGAGATAAGGGTAAAGGTCTTCCTCGCGACCCAGTATTCCTTCTCGCGATCCACGCTGCTGTGATAGCGCGCGCGCAGCGTGTGCCAGACGTCGTCTTCGCCGGCCCACTTGACATCGACGGCCTTCTGGTACGCGACATTCTCGACGAGCAGCGCCACCGACAGCCTCTGGTGCACCACCGTGGCCTGCCGGGTGATCACGTTTTCCACACAAAGAAGCTTGATTTTTCCCATGGGTCCGCGCCGCCGGTTATTTCGCTTTTTCTCGAAGCCCGAGCAAGCGCAATTTACCGTCGGCGAGCGATCTGTCAAGCCGCAACGAAGCTTGCGCGCATTCCCCGACAACGGAAACAATGCAGGACAATGCCGGGAATTCGCACTCGGCTCGCCTGACGATTTGTCTGCACCAGGGATCCATCATGACTGCCACCTACGAAGATATTCTGTACGACATCACCGCCGGTGTCGCCACCATCACCATCAATCGCCCGGACAAGTACAACGCGTTCCGCGCCCAGACCTGCGAGGAGCTGATCGACGCTTTCCAGCGC
>JAEUMX010000464.1 GCA_016791285.1 Burkholderiales bacterium | reverse complement strand
GCACGCTGCAGGACTGGTTCATCCGCTACCAGCTCACCAAGGCGCACGGTGTCGCCGAGGTGGCGAGCGTCGGCGGCTTCGTGCAGCAGTACCAGGTGATCGTCGATCCGCGCAAGCTGCAGGCATACGGCATTCCGCTCGGGCGTGTGGCCGAGGTGATTCGCGACAGCAACCGCGACGTCGGCGGTCGCGTCGTGGAGCTCGCCGAGACCGAGTACATGGTGCGCGGCATGGGGTATCTGCGCGGCGCGAGCGACATCGCCGAGCTCGTGCTGAAGTCGGAGGGTGGCCGGCCGGTGCGCATCCGCGAGGTCGCCCGCGTCGAGCTGGGTCCCGACGAGCGCCGTGGCGTCACCGAGCTCGACGGCCAAGGAGAGGTCGTGTCGGGTATCGCGATGGCGCGCTATGGCGAGAACGCGCTCGACGTCATCCACGGCTTGAAGGAGAAGATCGCCGAGATCGCGAGCGGGCTGCCGGAGGGCGTGAAAATCGAGACCGTGTACGACCGCTCCGAGCTCATTCACCGCGCGATCGCGACGCTCACCCGGACGCTGCTGGAGGAAAGCCTGATCGTCGCGCTGGTCTGCGTCGTCTTCCTCTTTCACGTGCGCAGCGCCCTGGTGGCGATCGTAATGCTGCCGGTGGGCGTGCTGATCGCCTTCATCGCCATGCGCGCGCTCGGCATCAACTCGAACATCATGAGCCTGGGGGGCATCGCGATCGCCATCGGCGCCATGGTGGACGCCGCCATCGTGATGATCGAGAACGCGCACAAGCACATCGAGCGCGCCCCGGAGGCGTCGCGCCTGCGCCTGATCGTCGATGCCTGCAAGGAAGTCGGCCCCGCGCTCTTCTTCAGCCTGCTCGTGATCACGGTGTCGTTCCTGCCCGTCTTCGCGCTGGAAGCGCAGGAGGGGCGGCTCTTCAAGCCGCTCGCCTACACCAAGACCTTCGCCATGGCGGGTGCGGCGCTGCTGTCGGTGACGCTGGTCCCCGCGCTGATGGTGCTCTGTGTGCGCGGGCGCATCGTGCCGGAGGCCAGGAACCCGCTCAACCGCTTCCTGATCTGGAGCTACAGGCCGGTCATCCAGGTGGTGCTGCGTGCGAAGATCCTCACCATCGTCGCGGCGGCGGTCGTGCTCGCGCTCTCGTGGATCCCCGCGAGCCGCATCGGCACCGAATTCATGCCGACGCTGAACGAGGGCACGCTCTTCTACATGCCGACCACGCTGCCGGGATTGTCGGTCACCAAGGCGGCGGAACTGCTGCAGGTCCAGAACCGCATCATCAAGACCTTCCCCGAGGTGGCGTCGGTCTACGGCAAGGCGGGGCGCGCGGACACGGCGACCGACCCGGCGCCGCTCGAGATGTTCGAGACGGTGATCAATCTGAAGCCCGAGTCGGAGTGGCGACCCGGCATGACCATCGACGCGCTGATCGCCGAGATGGACGCCGCCCTGCAGTTCCCCGGCATCGCCAACTCGTGGACCATGCCGATCAAGGCGCGCATCGACATGCTCTCGACCGGCATCCGCACGCCGATCGGCATCAAGGTGTTCGGCAAGAACCTCGCCGAGCTGGAACGGCTCGCGAAGGAGATCGAGGCGGTGGTGAAGTCGGTCCCCGGCACCACCAGCGCCTATGCCGAGCGCATCACGGGCGGCTCGTACCTGAACATCGAACCGGACCGTGCGGCGCTCGCCCGCTACGGTCTCACGGTCGGACAGTTGCAGGACGTGATCGCAACCGCGCTGGGCGGGGAGGTGGTGACGACCACCGTGGAGGGGCGCGAGCGGTTCGGCGTCAGCGTGCGCTATCCGCGCGACCTGCGCAGCGACCCGCAGGCGATCGCCGGCCAGGTGCTGGTGCCGACCGACGGCGGCGCCATGATCCCGCTCGGGCAGGTCGCGCGCGTGTCGCTCGAGCGCGGTCCGCCTGCGATCCGCACCGAGAACGCGCTGCTCTCCGCGTACATCTTCGTCGACATCCGCGGGCGCGACATCGGCGGGTATGTCGCCGATGCACGCCGGGCGGTGCAGGAGAGCGTAAAGTTCCCGCCGGGGTACTACGCGACCTGGAGCGGTCAGTTCGAGTATCTCGAGCGCGCCCGGAGCCGCATGCAGATCGTCGTGCCGCTCACGCTCGCCATCATCTTCCTCCTCCTCTACGTGAACTTCGGCCGTCTCGCCGAGACCCTGATCGT
>JAEUMX010000462.1 GCA_016791285.1 Burkholderiales bacterium | reverse complement strand
GGTGAGCGGGGGACGCAAGTGCGGCTCCTGCTGAAACTGCTCGGCCTCGCCGTCGCGCTCCTCGTTGTCTACCAGCTCTGGATCTTCGCGCAGGTGTGGTGGTGGTCGACGCACAACCCGCGCAGCACCGCCTTCATGGATGCCCGGCTCGCCGCGCTGCGCGAGCGCGACCCGCAAGCCATGCTGCAGCACCAATGGGTGCCCTACCACCAGATTTCCGTGTACTTGAAGCGCGCCGTCATCGCGGCCGAGGATGGCAAGTTTGCCGATCACGAAGGTTTCGACTGGGAGGCGATCGAGAAGGCGTACGAGAAGAACCTAAAGAAGGGACGCATCGTCGCCGGCGGCTCGACCATTTCGCAGCAGCTCGCGAAGAACCTGTTCCTGTCCGGTGAACGCAGCCCGCTGCGCAAGGGTCAGGAAGCGATCATCACGCTCATGCTGGAGCGCGTGATGACCAAGCGGCGCATCCTGGAGATCTACCTCAACGTGATCGAATGGGGCAACGGCGTCTTCGGTGTGCAGGCTGCTGCCCAGCATTACTTCCGCACCGGTGCCGCGCATCTCGGGCCGGGCGAGGCGGCGTGGCTCGCTGCCATCGTGCCCAATCCGCGGTTCTACGACGGCCGCCGCAACACGCCCTGGATCCAGCGCAAGACACAGATCATCCGGGCCCGGATGGGCGCCGCCGAAGTGCCGTGAATGCGGCGCCGCGCGCGGGTAAAACGTCGCGCGACTGCGGGAGAGATTCCCTAGAATGACGGCTTTTCGCAACGGTCGAGACGCTGAGCCGAAGTGATGGCCGAGGTAAGGGAACGCGCGGGCAACGTACAGGAGCAGCTGCAGCAGGTCGTCACGCTGTTGAGCAGGCAGCGGGTCGTGGAGGACATCGTCCATCGCCAGGCCATGCCTCGCCACGAGCTGGTCGAGACGCTCGTGCACAAGCAGCACATGGTCGAGCTCGAACGCAAGCTCAACCAGATGCATCCGGCCGATGTCGCGTACATCCTCGAAGCACTGCCGCTCGCCCAGCGTCTGCAGGTGTGGGATCTGGTGCGCGCCGAGCGCGACGGCGAGATCCTGCTCGAGGTGTCGGAGCCAGTGCGCGAGACGCTCATCGCGCACATGGACCGCGACGAGCTCGTCGCGGCGGCCGAGCAGCTCGAAAGCGACGAGATCGCGGACATCGCGCCGGACCTCCCGCGCGAGGTCATCGCCGATGTCTTCAACCTGCTTCCGGTGGAGGAGCGCGAGCAGCTGCGCGCCGCGCTTTCCTATCCCGAGGATACGGTCGGCGCGCTGATGGAGTTCGGCATGCTGACGATCCGCGAGGACGTGACGCTCGAGGTCGTGCTGCGGTATCTGCGCCGCGTCGGCGAGCTGCCGAGTCACACCGACACGCTCTTCGTGGTCGACCGCCAGAACGTGCTGCGCGGCATCCTCATGCTGAACCAGTTGCTGCTGAACGAGCCCGAAGCACAGGTGAGCGCGCTGGTGCAGCGGGACATCGTGACGTTTCACCCCGACGACGGCGCGCATCAGGCGGCCGAGGCCTTCGAGCGCTACAACCTGATCTCGGCGCCGGTGGTCGATCCCGTCGGCAAGCTGATCGGGCGTCTGACGGTGGAGGCGGTGATGGACTACATCCGCGACACCACCGACACCGAGCTGCTGAAAAAGGGGGGTCTGCGCGAAGAGGAGGACATCTTCGCACCGGTCTGGAACAGCCTGCGCAACCGCTGGACCTGGCTTGCCATCAACATGGTCACCGCGTTCGTCGCATCGCGTGTGATCGGGGCGTTCGAAGGCTCCATCGAGAAGATCGTCGCGCTGGCAGCGCTGATGCCGATCGTGGCGGGCATCGGCGGCAACTCGGGGAATCAGACCATCACGATGATCGTCCGCGCGCTGGCCCTGGGGCAGATCACCGGCGGCAACGCCCGCAAGCTGTTCGGCAAGGAGCTGCTGATCGCGCTCGTCAACGGACTCCTGTGGGGAACCATCCTCGGCGTGGTCGCGTTTCTGCTCTACAACAATTTCGCGCTCGGCATGGTGATGATGGCCGCGATGACCCTGAACCTGATGCTTGCCGCGCTCGCCGGTGTCACCATTCCTTTCGTCATGTACAAGCTCGGACGAGACCCCGCGGTCGGGTCGAGCGTGATGATTACGGCGCTCACGGACAGCGGTGGGTTCTTCATCTTCCTCGGGCTCGCGACACTTTTCCTGATCTGAAGGGTCAGATGGCGGTTCGCGTCGATTTTGCCATGCGCCGATACCTCGTTGGCGGGTTCGTCCTCTTCGCCATTGCCTTGCTGATCGCCGGGTGCTCGCCGCTGGCGGCGCTCAACGCCAGTATTTCGGACGAGGGATTTACCGCCAGCCGCAATCACGCCTTCGGCACCCATCCGCGGCAGAAGCTGGACGTTTACGCGCCGAGGAATCTGCGTGAGCCGGTGCCGGTGGTGGTCTTCTTCTATGGCGGCGCGTGGCAGCGCGGACGGCGCGCCGACTACAAGTTCGTCGCCGAGGCGTTGACCTCGAAGGGTTTCGTCGTCGTGATTCCGGACTACCGGCTGTACCCGGAGGTACGGTTTCCATCGTTTCTCGACGACGCCGGCGCGGCCGTAAGCTGGACGCAGCAGGAGATCGCGCGCTTCGGTGGCGATCCACGCCGCATCTTCGTGATGGGGCACTCCGCAGGCGCGTACAATGCCGCGATGATCGCGTTCGATGCCCATTACGTCGAGGCCGCGGGCGGCCGCCATGCCGATGTGCTCGGCTTCATCGGTCTGGCCGGACCCTACGACATCCGGCCCTCCACCAGCATTACCCTGGAGAACGTCTTCGGCGCCGCGCCAGATCTGCCGGCCGCCCAGCCGTCGAACTTCGTCGAGGCCGACTCGCCGCGCGCACTGGTGTTGTATGGCGAGCAGGACACGACCGTGCTGCCGGAGCACTCCAAGCGTCTCGCGCGGCGCATTCGCGCGGTCGGCGGACGTGTGTCGGAGGTCGGCTATCCCGAGCTCGGCCATGCCAGCCTCGTAGGGGTGCTGGCGAGACCCTACCAGGGCCGCGCCCCGGTCCTGGAGGAGGTGACCCGCTTCATCGCGGTCGGTGAGACGCGCTTCGCGGGGCGGCCCGACCGGGCCTTGCGGTGAGTCGCCGTATGCGCGTATTCCAGGTCGAGGCGGCGTGGTCGATGGACAACCTGCGTCTGGGTACGCGTCCCGACCCGATGCCCGCCCGGGGGCAAGTACGCCTTGCGATGCGGGCGTCGGCGCTCAACTACCGCGATCTGTTGGTGCCCGTGCGCGGATATGGATCGAGACAGCAGATACTCCCGCTCGTGCTGCTGGGCGACGGTGTCGGCGTTGTCGACGCGGTGGGCGATGGTGTGACGCGAGTTGCCGCCGGTGACCGGGTGTGCCCGATTGCCTATCAGAGCTGGTTGTGCGGCGATCCCACGGTGGAGCGGCTGTCGGCGAGCCTCGGCTGCGAGGTCGACGGCACCATGGCCGAGTACATGGTGCTTCCGGAAGCGTGCGTGGCGCGGGTGCCGGACCATCTCAGCGACGTCGAGGCGGCGAGCCTTCCCTGCGCGGCCGTGACGGCCTGGCGTGCGCTGGTGACGGAAGGGCGGGTGAAGGCTGGCGACAAGGTCCTCGTGCAGGGCACTGGCGGGGTGTCGCTCTTTGCTCTGCAGTTCGCGAAGGTGCTCGGCGCCCAGACCATCGTCACGTCCTCGAGCGATGAAAAACTCGAGCGCGCCCGCGCGATGGGCGCCGACGAGGTGATCAACTACCGCACCACCGCCGAGTGGGGACGGCGCGCGCGCGAGATCGCGGGGGGCGACGGCGTCGACCACGTGGTCGAGGTCGGCGGACAGCAGACCCTCTCCCAGTCGCTGCGCGCCGTTCGCGTCGGCGGGACGATCAGCATGATCGGCGTGCTGTCGGGCGGCACGCTGGACGCGAGGCTCGGCCCGATCGTCACCCGCCACGTCCGGCTGCAGGGCATCACGGTCGGCAGTCGCGACGACTTCGAGGCGATGGCGCGCGCCATCGCGCTGCACGGTCTGCGTCCGGTGATCGACCGCGTGTTCAGATTCGAGGAATTGCGCGAGGCGCTCGACCATCTTGCTCGCGGGCAGCACTTCGGGAAGATCTGCATTCGCCACTGATCGTGCGGGCGGTGCGAATCGCTCGGCGCGACCGACGGAAACATCCGGGCTAGAATGTCGCGCTGTCGCCGACGTTTGCCACCTTCCTACCCGCGCAGCCCATGGCCAAGGTTTTCCGCAAGCTCTTTCCGAAGCATGTCACCGATCCCATCCTCCAGCAGTCTGCGCTGTCCCAGGAAATCGCGCGCGTCCGTGCCGAGATCCGGCGCGACATGCCCGACAACCTGCTCCTCGCGGGCTACAAGGTCTACTCGCAGACGGACGAGGACGGCATCATCGCTGCCATCTTCGAGCGCATCGGCGGCGGCAAGACCTTCATCGAGATCGGCTCCGGCAACGGCACGGAGAACAATACCCATGCGCTGCTGCTCCGAGGCTGGCGCGGGGTCTGGGTAGACGGCAGGGGGGACCGGATCGCGTTCGTCCACTCGGAAGTCGGGCCATCGCCCGACCTCATCGCCGAGCAGGCGTTCGTGACGCGGGAAAACGTACCGAGCCTCGCCGCGCAGTGGCTCGAACGCCTCGGCACGCGGGACATCGACTTCTTCTCGCTGGATATCGACGGCAACGATCTGCCGGTGCTGCAGGCGGCGCTGGGGGTGTTTCGACCACGGGTCATCTGCGTCGAGTACAACGCGAAGTTCCCGCCACCGCTGGAAGTTTCGGTCGAGTACGATCCCGGCCACGTGTGGAGCGGCGACGATTATCACGGTGCATCCCTGGCGGCGTTCGCGTCTGCCTTGGCGCCGCTGGGGTATACACTCGTGACCTGCAACGTCTCCGGTGTGAACGCGTTCTTCGTGGCCGACGCCTTCGCCGCGCGCTTTACGCTGTACGAGCCGGCCCGGCTATTTCAGCCATCCCGCTTTCACCTGTGCAGCCTGCAAAGCGGACACACCCCGTCGCTCAGGTTTCTGCGTCACGCGCTGCGAAAGCGCCAGCGCTGAGTTGCCGCCTGCTAGGCCCTGCTAGGCCTGGGCGACGTAGACGATACCGGGTTCGACGAAAAGCTCTTTCGGACCGACCTGGAACAGTCGCGGTGCAGGGACTACGCGTTCGAAGTCGTAGCGCATGCCCTTGAAGGTGACGTAGCGGTAGATGTCGGAGCCCCGATAGCGCCCGATGATTTCGGCGACACTGTCGAGCGCGTCGCAGCGGCGCACGATGACGCCGTGACGGAGGAGATTGGCCGGATCGTCGAGCAGCGCGAGGTGCTTGCGCAGCATCAGCAGGATCGGCAGATAGGCGACGGCGACGATCAGTGCCGCGGTAATCAGGAACCGAACACCTTCCCAGACGAATACGCCGAAATCCATCGCATCACCCGCTCGAGAGAACTGGCCCGTACCTCTCGCTGTGAGCAAAATTTCGGCCATTCGTTCCGCGTCGAACGGCGACTACGATACGGTTGCCGGGATCGCCCGCGCCTCCCGCCGGCACTCGACCAGCGAATAGACCGCCGGCACGACCACGAGCGTGAGCAACGTGGACGAGATCATGCCGCCGATCACCGCCACCGCCATCGGCCCGTTGGTCTCGGCGCCGGCGCCCAGACCGAGTGCTGCCGGCAGCAGGGCGAGGATGATGGTGAGCGAAGTCATCAGCACGGGCCGCATCCGGACCGGGCAGGCATCGCGCAGCGCAGCGTCCGCGCTCATGCCCTGCGCGCGGCGCTGGTTGGTGAGGTCGACCAGCAGGATCGAATTCTTCGCCACCAGGCCGATCAGGAGCACCAGCCCGATCATCGAATAGATGTTGAGGGTGTGCCCCGTCGACCAGAGCGCCATGACACCGCCGGTGATTGCGAGCGGCTGGGCGAGCATTACGATGAAGGGCTGCAGGAACGAGTTGAACTGGCTCGCGAGCACCATGTACAGGAGCACGAGCGCGAGCCCGAAGGCGAAGGCCATGTATTTGACGGTCTTGCCGAGTTCCTCCGCCTGGCCGACGAATCGGATGGTGTAGCCGAGCGGTAACGATTCCGCCGCGGCCTGCTTTACTTTTTCCACCGCTTCGCCGAGGGCGATCGTCGGCGAGCTGCGGAAGGTGGCCGCATACTGCAGGTCGAAGCGGCCGATCACGGCCGGCCCCATGCCTTCCGCCATCGCCGTAACCGTGTCGAGGCGCACGAGATCGCCCTTCCTGTTCCGCAGATAGATCTTCGACAGATCGGCCGGAGTCAGAAACGCCCCGTCGCGGCCCTTCAACCGGATGTCGTAGCGCTGGCCATCGCCCGGCACGTCGTTGTACTTGGCCACGTCCAGCCCGCCGGTCAGGATGTTGAGGGCAAGCGCGACTTCCTGCGTCGTGAGTCCCGCATCCGCGATGCGCGTCCGGTCCGGTTGCAGGGTGATCTGCGGCAGATCGAGCTGCAGATCGAGGTCCATGCGGCCGAGCCCCGGTTCTCCCGCGAAGCGCTGCTGCAGTTCGTTCGCGAGCCGGCCGACTTCGTCCAGCACTTGTCCCGCCAGGACGAATTGCAGCGGCTCGCCGCGCTGCCCGCCGACGATCGGGTAGGGCGCCGCAAAGATCAGCGCGCCAGGAATCTCGGCGAATTCGCGGCGCAGCATGGCGATTGACGCCTGCTGACTCATGGTGCGCGCTTCCCGCGGCGCCATGCGCACGACCACGAAGCCCTGGTTGACCTGTCCGGCATTGCCGAAGCCGATCGCGGCGAACTCGGTGACGATCTCCGGATGCGCCTGCAGAATCGCCTCGGCCTGCTGCAGGCGGTCGTTCGTATAGTCGATGCTGGCCCCGAGCGGCGTGCGCATGTTGATGATGAAGCGCCCCTCGTCCTGGTCGGGTGTCAGCGCCTTGCCGAGGCGCTGGAAGAACCAGCCGGTCGACAGCACCACCAGTATCGTGATCAGCACCACCAGCCAGCGGTGATCGAGCGCGTGGGCGAGCAGACGTCGATAGCCGTGATCGAGACCGGCGAAAACCCGCTCCAGCATGTAATAGAGTGTGCCGTGCTGCCGCGCCACCTTGAGATAGCGCGAGCAGAGCATCGGCGTCAGCGTGAGCGACACCAGCAGGGACACGAGCACACCGAAGGTCACGACCACTGCGAACGACTTGAAGAACTGACCCACGATGCCGCCCAGGAAGATCACCGGCGCGAAGATGCAGACCAGCGACAGCGTGGCGGCGATGACGGCGAACACCACTTCGTTCGAACCGTTGATCGCCGCGCTGACGGGGTCGGGATCGAGCTGCTCACGGTGGCGGAAGATGTTCTCGAGCACGACGATCGCGTCGTCCACCACCACGCCGATCAGCAGCAGCAGCGCCAGCATCGTGATCGAGTTGAACGTGTAGCCGGAGAAATACATCACGGCGATCGAACCCAGCAGCGACACGGGAATCGCCGTCGCGATGATGAGGGTGGAGCGAACGCTGCGCAGGAACAGCCAGACCACCAGCGATGCCAGCAGCGTTCCCTCGACCAGATGCTGCTTCAGCGCGCCGATGATCTCGTGGATGAAGAGCGCATCGTTCGACACGATCGACAGCATCATGCCGGGCGGGAGCTGGGGGACGATCTCCGTCGACAGCCGCGCCTTCACGTCGTCTATGATCTCGACGGTATTGGTGTTCGCCACCTTCACGATGCCGATGCCGATGGTAGGCTTGCGGTTGAAACGCGCGAGCTGGCGGTAGTCCGAGAGACCGTCCTCGATCTGCGCCACGTCACCGAGCCGTACCGGCGCACCGTCCCGGTACGCGACGATCATCTGCTCGAGCTCCTCGGGCCGGTGAAACTCGAGGTCGAGCTTGACCAGGCTCTCCGTGCGCTCGCCCACCACGAATCCGCCGGGCAGCTGGATGTGCTCGCGGCCGAATGCGTCGAGCAGGTCCTGCGTCGTGACGCCGAATGCGGTCATCTTTTCGGGCAGCAGGTTGACGCGGATGGTGCGGTCGCGCCGTCCGCCGAGCCGCACCTCGCCGACGCCGTCGATGGTCTCCAGGCGCTTCTTCACCACGTTGACGGCGTACTGGTTCAGCTGCTGCTGGGTGCGGTCGCCCTGCAGCGCGAGCCACATGATGGGCAGCGCGTTGGTCTCGACCTTCGCGACCACCGGTGGGTCGGCTTCCTGCGGCAGGCGCCGCAGCACCTGGTTGACCTTCGCCTGGACCTCGTTGAACGCAATGTCGATGTCCTTGTCGAGGTCGAACGTGACGTTGATGCTCGACACGCCGGGCGAGGACGTCGACTGGATGTGCTCGATGCCCGGCACGCTGTTGACGGACGTCTCGATGATGTTGGTGATGCTGGCATCGACGATGTCCGGGTTGGCACCCTTCTGAGTGGTGGTGATCGAGATGACCGGGAATTCGATGTACGGGTACCGGTCCATGCCGATGCGCGTGTAACTGATGATGCCGAACAGCACGAGCACGCCGCTTAGCATGAACGCCAGCACGTGGCGCCTGATCGAGAGCTCGGGCAGGTTCACTGCGAGGACGTCTCCTTCACCTTCACGCTAGCGCCGTCGGTCAGGAAGCCGGCGCCGTCGCGTGCGACGGTCTCGCCGCCCGTCAGGCCCTTCGTCACCTCGATCTGGCCGGCGCTGCGCACACCGGTCTCGACGACGCGCGCCCGCGCCTTGCCGTCTTCGATCAAGTACACGACCTTGCCGGCTGGTCGCATCACGACGCTCGTCTCGGGCACGAGCACGGCTTTCGGACGCGCGGCGATGACGACCTCGGCGTTCACGCTCGCCCCCGGCTGCCAGTTGCCGGGATTGTCGAAGCGCACCAGGGCCTCGACCGCGCGGCTGCTCGCACCTACCACCGGCTTGATGTCGCTCACGGTGCCGGTGACGGTCTCGCCCGGCGCGGTCGGCGTGGTGAGACGCACCGGAAGACCGATTCTCACCCGTGCTGCCGCAGTCTCGGGAAACGGCACGTGCGCGCGCAGGCGCTTCAACGAGACGATCTCGAACATGGCGTCGCCGACTTTCACGTAATCCCCAGGCGCCACGATCTGCGTCTGGACGCGCGCATCCACCGGAGCGATCACGCGCGTCTTCGAGAGGTTGCGTTCGGTGATCGCGAGCTGCGCGCGCGCCCCTTCGAGCTGCTCGCGCAGCGCCTTCGACTGCGCGATGGAGTCCTCGACCACGTTCTGGGACACGAACCCCTTGCCGACCAGTTGCTCGTTGCGTGCGACGATCCGCTGCTGATTGGCGAGCAGGGCCTCGATGCGGTTGATCTCCGCCTGCGTGACGCTGCGCGACAGATCGAGATCGCGGCTGTCGATGCGCGCCATCACCTCGCCCGCCTTCACGTCCTTGCCGGCGCGCGCCCGCACTTCGGTGACGCGCCCAGGCACCTCGGCCGCCACCTTGGGATCGACCACGCTTTCGAGGCGCCCGACCGCGCGCTCGACCACGTCGAGCGGAGCAACGGTTGCCTGGACCACGGTGATGAGGGTCGCGGGCGGTGCCGTGGTGCGCTGGGGCCCGGACGGTTCGCTACAACCGCCGAGTGCCGCGAGCGTCAGCAGCGGTAGCACGACCGACGCGATGCGAAGCGGCAACGTCATGGAGGAATATGGAGGCGATCTCGGTCAGAACGAGCCAGCGCACGTGCGCGTACCGAATCTTGCACGGCGTGACACGGGTCGGCAACCGGGCGGCGCAGGCGACGGAAACAACAAAAACCCCCGAGGCGCTGACGCCCCGGGGGCGGGGTAAGGGGAAGCCTCCTCCTTCAGGCGCCTGCAGTGGCGCGCGGCCGACGCGCGACCTTTGCGACAGTCTTCTTTGCCGTCGTGCGGCGCCGGGTGGTGATCCTGGTCGCGGCGCTCTTCTTCGCTGCGCCGTTGGCCTTGCGCGGGGCAGCCTTGGTCACTGCCTTCTTCGCGACCGCTTTCCGGGCGGCGGCGGGTTTCTTCGCTACAGTCTTGCGCGCTGGCGTCTTCGCGGCTGCCTTCTTGGCAGGCGCCGCTTTCTTTGCGACTGACTTCCTGGCTGTGCTGGCGGCCTTCTTCACGACAGTCTTGCGCGCTGGTTTCTTGGCTGCCGCCTTCTTTGCAGGCGCTGCCGCCTTTTTCGCTACCGGCTTCCTGGCGACCTTCTTCAACACTTTCTTGGCCGCCGCCTTGCGGACCGTGCCCGCAGCCTTCTTCGCTGCCGGTTTCCGCGCCGTGGCCTTTTTCGCTGCAGGCTTCCGTACCGCGGTTTTTTTCGCTCCTGGCTCTGCCATCAATGTCTCCATTTGGTCTGGTCCTCCGAGGGAACCCAACTTCGTGCGCCACCCATGAAAGCTCTCAGGCAGCCCGTAGCGCATGCGCGTATCATCGAAAACGCGCCGACATACCGCGCCAATCGGATTTTAGGCACGTATGCAATGCGGGCACAACAATTTCGCCACGATTCCGTCGCGGAAAGTGGCGTCGATCGCCACCAGGACGCCGATGGCGTATCCGCTACGGCAGCAGATGCTCGTGCGCGAAGAGGTCGGCAATCGTCTCGCGATCCCGGATCAAGGCCCAGGCGGCGCCGTCTGCCATCACTTCCGCGGCGCGCGGACGGGTGTTGTAGTTCGAGCTCATGCTCATGCCGTAGGCCCCGGCCGACATGATCGCGATCAGGTCGCCCTCGGCCACCGCGAGGCGGCGCTCGCGCGCCAGGAAGTCGCCGCTCTCGCATATCGGCCCGACCACGTCGTAGATGTTCGGTGCGGCGCTGGATTGCTCGGCGACCGGCAGCACGGCGTGATACGCGTCGTAGAGGGCCGGCCGCATCAAGTCGTTCATCGCGGCGTCGACCACGGCAAAGCGCTTTCCCGCGCCGTGCTTCAGATACTCGATGCGTGTGAGCAGTAGTCCACCGTTGCCGACCAGGGACCGGCCGGGCTCCAGAACCAGCCGTTCCCGCCGCCCGGCCATCCGCTCACCGATGGCGCGCGCATAGTCCGGCAGCGCGAGCGGCTGCTCGTCCTGGTAGCGGATGCCGATGCCGCCGCCCAGGTCGATGTGCTCGAGAGTTATCCCGGCCGCTGCCAGTCGCACGAGGAGATCGAGCATGCGGTCGAGCGCATCCACGTAGGGCGACAGTTCGGTGATCTGCGACCCGATGTGGCAGTCGAGGCCGACGGTGCGCACGTGCGCGAGGTCGCGCGCGCGCAGATAGAGCCCGAAGGCATCCCCGTGCGCCACCCCGAACTTGCTTTCCTTGAGCCCGGTGGAGATGTACGGGTGCGTCCCGGGATCGACGTCCGGATTGACGCGAAAGGACACGGGCGCAACCTTGCCCATCGCTGCTGCGACCCGATTCAGGCGCTCGAGCTCGGACGCCGATTCGACGTTGAAGCAGAGGATGTCGTGCTCGAGCGCGAAGCGCATTTCCGCCTCGCTCTTGCCGACGCCGGAAAAAACGACGCGCGCCGGCGATCCGCCCGCCGCCAGCACACGCGCGAGTTCGCCGCCGGAGACGATGTCGAAGCCGCTGCCGAGCCGCGCGAACAGATCGAGTATGGCGAGGTTGCTGTTCGCCTTCGCGGCGTAGCAGACGAGGGTGCGGGTGTCCGCGAAGGCATTCGAGTACGCCTCGAAGGCGTCAGTCAGCGCGGCGCGTGAATACACGAAGCATGGCGTACCGACCGCCTGCGCAATGGTCGGGAGTGAAACCGATTCAGCGCAGAGTACGCCGTCGCGATAGCTGAACTGACCCACCTGAGCAGTCGTCACTGCGGTGGTGCCGACAATCCGAACGGCTCGTCGGTGACGGTGAGCTCCGGTGCGGGGGTGCGCTCGGAATCGGTCGTGCTGGCCGCCGGTGGCGGCGTTTGCGCTGCTGACCGGGCCGCCGCCGGCGCAGCGCCCTGCTGCTGGTCGCGCTGCTTGGCCGCCTCGCGCCGCTCGCGGCGCTCCTCCGCCTTTTTTCTTTGGTCGGGCGTCTCGATGTAGAGCGGACCCTTGATGCCGCAGCCTTGTGCGCAGAGGAGGAGGGCGATGAGGCAGGCGAGGCGGCGCATGGCGGAATTATACGGGGGTGCCTGGTCGCCTCAGGGTACCGGCATGAGCAGCAGGCGACGTCCGACCTCGTTCAGCTCCGCGCGCCGCGCCCGGTGATCCGGACACACCCGCCCCACGTGACCCCAGAACCGCGGACCGTGGTTCATCTCGTGAAAATGGGCGAGCTCGTGGACGACCACGTACTCGATCAGCGCCTCGTGCGCCTGGACCAGTCGCCAGTTCAGGCGGATCGAGCCGTCGCTGTTGCAGCTCCCCCAGCGGGTGCGGGCGCTCGAGAGAAAGATCCGCGGCGCCGCGACGCCCATGCCCGGGGCTAGACGCGCCGCATGCTCGGTGAATACTTCCAGCGCGGCGGCGCGCAGCCACTTCACGCCGAGCTTCTTCACGCTCGGCGTATCGGAGGGGTCCGGTACGGTGACGAGCAGCCGGTCGTGCAGCCGGGCCGCGCGCGGTCGACCCGCGGAGAGCGCGATTTCCAGCGTCAGGGGGCGGCCGAGATACTGCAACGTCTCGCCAGTGCGCCAGGTCAACGGGGCGGGAAGCTGACGGGTCCACGCTGCGAGGCGCTTCAGTACCCACTGTTCGGCTTCGCGCAGCGCGCTCAGGACGCGCTGCTCCGGGCAGCGCCACGGAACGCTCACCGTCAGGCCGCGCTCGTCGATATGCAGGCTGACACTGCGGCGCCGGGCACTGCGCCGCAGGCGGAAGGCCACCTCGGCGTCGCCCAGGCGCACGGTCCGACTCTCCTCGATACGGTCGGGCGGCTTCACGCGGCGTCCGCTGCCGTGCCGTCGATGCGCGCCATCTCGCCCTCGATCCACGCCTCGACGCGGCGCGTGAGCGCCTCGGGTTCGAGCCCTTTCGTGTCGATGGGCGCGCCGATCACGACGGTGATGAGGCCCGGATACCGGATCAGCGCGTTGCGGCCCCAGAGCTCGCCAGCGTTGTGGGCGATCGGCACTACCGGCGCGGCCGTCTTGCAGGCGAGCCAAGCGCCACCGGTCTGATACTTCCCGCGCTCGCCGGGCGCCACGCGCGTACCCTCCGGGAAGATGACGACGGAAAAGCCCTGCGCGAGCCGCTCGCGTCCCTGGCGCAAGGTGTCCTTGATGCTGCGCATGCCGGCGCCGCGGTCGATGGCGATCGGGGACATCAGGGCCAGGGCCCAGCCGAAGAACGGGATGCGCAGCAGCTCGCGCTTGATTACGTACACGTGGGGCGGAAACAGCACCTGCAGCACCATCGTCTCCCAGGCGGACTGGTGCTTCGACATGATGATGGATGGCGCGCCGGGAATGTTCTCGCGGCCGGTGACGTCGAATCTTATCCCCAGCACCACGCGGGCGAGCCAGACCATGGTCTTCGCCCAGTAGCTGATGAAGTGATAGCGGGAGAGCGGCGGCAGCGGGAACGTCGCGAGCACGGCGAGCGCGTAGGGCGGGGTGATGATCGCCTGCAGCAGCAGATAGAGGCTCGAACGGAGGACGGCGGAGATCTGCCTCATGCTGCGAGAATGAAATCCACCGCCCGGGCGAGATTCTCGACGACGACGGTACCTTGCGGCAATCCGCCGGTCTCCGCCGTCTTCGCGCCCTTGCCCGTCAGGACCAGGAACGGACGTGCACCCACGGCGACCGCGGCCTCGAGGTCGCGCAGCGAGTCGCCGACGCTCGCCACCCCCGCCAGATCGACATTGAAGCGCTTCGCGATCTCATGCAGCATGCCCGGCTTCGGCTTGCGACACTCGCAGTCGGCGTCGCTGGCGTGCGGGCAGTAGAACACCGCGTCGATGCGCCCGCCGACCAGGGCAAGCGCCTTGTGCATCTTGCCGTTGATCTCGTTCAGCGTGCTCATGTCGAGCAATCCCCGCCCCACACCCGACTGGTTCGACGCCACCACGACCCGGAAGCCGGCCTGGTTGAGGCGTGCGATCGCTTCCAGGCTGCCGGCGATGGGTTTCCACTCCGCCGGCGACTTGATGAACTGGGCGCTGTCGAAGTTGATGACCCCGTCGCGGTCGAGGATGACGATCTTCATGTGACACGTGGGAACGGTTGAAGCCGAACTGATTGTACCCTGCTCGCTTCCGCCCTTGCCCTCGCTCTTCTTACACCGCGAGCTTCGAGATGTCCGCCACCTGGTTCATGAGCGCACCGAGCTGCTTCAGCAGCGCCAGTCGGTTGCTGCGGACGAGGGGCTCGTCGCACATCACCAGCACCTCGTCGAAGAAACGATCGACGGGCTCGCGGGCGGTCGCGAGGAGCCTGAGCGCAGCGTCGTAGTCCTCGTTCGCGATCAGGCTCGCCACCTTGGGCTCGAGCCCGGTCAGCGTATCGAAGAGCGTCTTCTCGGCCGGCTCGACGAGCAGGGCGAGGTCCGCGCGGCCGTGCGGCGCGTCCGTCTTGCGCAGGATGTTGCGGATGCGCTTGTTCGCGATGGCTAGGCTCTGCGCTTCCGCCAGACCGCGGAAGCTCTTGACGGCCGTGAGGCGCGGCAGCACGAGGTCGATGCGGGTCGGGTGCTGACTCGCCACGGCGTCGATCTCCGCGGCCGTGAAGCCTCGTTCCGGAAGGTAGTTGCGCAGCCGCTCCAGCATGAACTGGTGGACGTCCACCACGACGCTGTCCGCTACCACCTCGGGGGCGTACTGGCTCTTCGTCAGTGTCAGCAGCTCCAGGAGGTCCAGCGGCAGCGCCTTCTCGAACAGGATGCGCAGCACGCCGAGCGCGTGGCGGCGCAGGGCGAAAGGATCCTTGTCGCCGGTGGGACCCAGTCCGATGCCGAAGATGCCGACCAGGGTATCGAGCTTGTCCGCGAGCGCGACGGCCGCCGCGACGTTGTCATCGGGCAGTGTGTCGTTTGCGAAGCGCGGGTGGTAGTGCGCCTCGATCGCGAGTGCCACCGGCTCCGGCTCGCCATCGTGACGGGCGTAATGCGTCCCCATGATGCCCTGCAGCTCGGGGAACTCCCCGACCATGCCGGTCAGGAGATCGGCCTTGCACAGATGCGCGGCGCGCTCCGCGTGACCGGCGTTGGCGCCGAGCCGGTCGGCGATGGCGGCGGCGGTCCGGGTGATCCGCTGCACGCGGTCGAGCTGGCTGCCGAGCCTGTTGTGGAAGACGATGTCGCCAAGTCGCGGCACCCGGGCAGCGAGCTTCTGCTTGCGATCCTGATCGAAAAAGAACCTCGCATCGGCGAGGCGGGGCCGCACCACGCGCTGATTGCCGTCGACGATCGCGGACGGATCCTCGACCTCCATGTTGCTGACGATCAGGAACTTCGGCAGCAGCTTTCCCTGCCCGTCGAACAGCGGGAAGTACTTCTGGTTCTGCTGCATGGTGAG
>JAEUMX010000438.1 GCA_016791285.1 Burkholderiales bacterium | reverse complement strand
GAGGAAGCAGCCGCCACGCTCGAGCTCGCGATCCCGCTGCTCGACGCCGCGGCCGGCTCGCACGTGCAAGGAATCGTCGGGGCTACCGATCCATACGAGGCGGTACGGGCGACGCTCGAGCGCGAGCGGTACGACGAAGTCATCGTTTCGACGCTGCCGCAAAGGGTGTCGCGGTGGCTGCACCTCGACCTCGCCCATCGCATTGCGCGGCTCGGCGTGCCTGTGAGCGTCGTGACCGCCGAGCAGGCCGAGCGCAACCTCTCGCCGGGGCCCGGGTCCGGCTGATCGGACACCGCGCGCAGAGCGTTCGTGCTTATCCGCACGTGCAGCCCATGAGCCCGCTCCCTGAAGCATCGGCCGACGGCGTGTGGCCGACCCTCGACGGCAAGCCGCCGATCGTGATCGCGCATCGCGGCGCCTCGGGTTATCGGCCCGAGCACACGCTCGCCTCCTACGCCCTCGCGATCGAGCAGGGCGCGGACTACATCGAACCCGATCTGGTCGCGACCCAGGACGGCCACCTCGTCGCGCGGCATGAGCCCCTGCTGGATGACACCACCGATGTCACGGCCCGTCCGGAGTTCGCGGACCGCAAGAAGGCGCGCACCATGGATGGCAAACCCGTCACCGCATTCTTCGCGAGCGATTTCACGCTCCGCGAGATGAAGACGCTGCGCGCGGTGCAGCCGAACCCGGCGCGCTCGAAGGAGTACGACGGCAAGTACGGGATTCCGACCTTCGAGGAGATTCTCGATCTGGTCGAGACCGAGAGCGCGAAGCGCGGCCGGTCGATCGGCATCTACCCGGAGACCAAGCATCCGGCTTTCCACCACGCGCTCGGCCTGCCGCTGGAGGAGCGGCTCCTCGAAGCGTTGCGGCGCCGGGGTCTGGATCGTGCCGATGCACCGGTTTTCATTCAGTCTTTCGAGAGCGACAACCTCCAGTATCTGCGCACGCGAACGAAGGTGGCGCTCGTGCAACTGCTGGACGAGGACGCGCTCGAGTTCGACGGCGCCGGCAGGCGCGTCGTGGGCGTCAGGATAGCGCGGTTCGGAGACCCGCGCGGCGGGACGCCCCCGCGACACTTGGCGAACATCGCAAAGTACGCGAATGCGATCGGCCCCTGGAAGCGCCAGATCCTCCGCGACGTGCACGCGGGCACATTGCTGCAGACGACCGTGATCGAGCAGGCGCACGCGGCGGGACTGCGCGTGCACTCCTACACGTTCCGCAACGAGCCCGCGACGCTCGCCCCCCAATATCGCAACGATCCTCGGCTCGAGTACTTCCAGTTCCTCGACCTCGGGGTCGACGGCGTCTTCTCGGATTTCCCCGACACGGCGCTCGCCGCACGACAGGCTGCAGTCCCGGGGCGGATGAAAATCCCCCCGTCGGCAAATTCGTGCTCGTGAAGGGCGACGCTGTCCGGTCCTGCTGATCGCGCCCGCGCGAGACCCGGAATGTCATAATGCAGCCGTGCGGCAAGCCACCGCGGCGCACGACAGATTGCAACAGCAGGGAGACCCGATCCATGAGCAACAACGAATGGTGCGTCTTCACCCTCGATGAGCTCGCACGCAGGGTCGAGGGAAGGGAAGTCCGTTTCGTCGAGTTCCTGCGCACGTCGACGCTGAGCTGCGGCATCTATCGCCTGCCGGCCGGCTCGCGCGACATGCAGGCGCCGCACCTCGAGGACGAGGTCTACTTCGTCGTCGGCGGCCGTGCCCGGCTCAAGGTCGGCGGGCAGGAGCACGAAGTCTCCGCTGGCAAGATCCTCTACGTGCGCGCCACCTCCGAGCACTCGTTCTTCGATATCGAAGAGGACCTCACGCTGGTGGCGATCTTCGGCGCCACCGGGCGGATCTGAATCGCTTCGCGTGCGAGGGGCGGCATCGCCCCTCGGGAGCCGGCTCCCCGGCGATCAGGCCGCCTTGGGGTGTCTCAGCGGATAGTCGTGGTATTCGACCAGGTGCCCGATCCTGTGAGCCGTGCGATCGTTCAGGTTCTCGCTGCCCTGCTTTTCCGGGTGGACCAGGAAGACAGCGCTGCCATAAGTTGCGGAAATATCGAATTCGTCCATGTCGGTCGTCTCGGTCGAGTGGAAAATCATTGTCGTCTCCTAATTTGAACTGTTTGTGATCGTTGCCGGCGCGGTGCACCCGCGTGGCGGGTGACTGGCTGCGCGGCGGGGTTCATGAGTCCTGCCGGTGGCACCTGCGTGCCCGAGCCAACGGGAAAGCGTCCCCGACAGTTATGCGTTATGCGTTCTGTGCGAAGCGTGGCGGATCATCGATGCGCCGCGGAAATCGTCTGCCCCGGACCGGACACCTCGCCCGGTCGGGAAGTACGGTGCCTCGCTTGCCTGCCCTCAGCAGGGCGCCCGAAGATCGCGGGGAGTGGTGACCGCGTACGCGCAGGTATGGCGCCGGACACCCTCGGGCGTCCCACGGCGCATTGCGTCGCTCGGCAATAGCCCGGCACGGGAATGTGCGGGCGCGGCCCCGTGCGTTGCACGAGGCGGCAGGTTCAGTATTCTCATGGCATCGCTCCTCTCACGCCGTCTTGCGGCGTCCGACCGGTGACGTCACGACCCGGGATGCGGATCTGCTCATCGACCAGTCTCGTTGAACTGTGGCTCGCGCGTCGGTAACACGCGAGGTTCCGTGTACGTTACACCTCCAATGTGTCAGTGTCACTACCACGCACGGGGCGCGCTCTACGCAGGTTTCGTTCCACACTCGGCGCTGGGCACTGAAGCTGCTGAGACCCGGCCGGGCGTTCGCGGTTCCACGGTCGTGCGTCCGATCGTGCCCCAAAGCGGGGCGTCGCGAAGGCGCTTTGCGCCATTACCGTGCAGGATTTTGCTGTCATGCATCCGTGGACGCGCCTCACGGCAGCACAGGCGGTTGCACGAAGCGCGTGGGCGGGATCAGAATTTCACCGGTGCTCTGCTGAACCGCGACCGGAACGACGGACCCCGAAAAGCCGTGCTGATCGATTTCTTCCTGCACCTCAAGTCACGCCGGCTCCCGGTATCGACCAAGGAATACCTGACGCTGCTGGAAGCGCTGCGCCAGCACGTCTGCGATCACTCCATCGAGGCGTTCTACTATCTCGCACGCGCTTGTCTGGTGAAGGACGAGTCGCATTTCGACCGCTTCGATCAGGCCTTCGGCGAGTACTTCCGCGGCGTCGAGCACCTTCCTGGTCTGGCGGCGGAAATCCCGGCGGAGTGGCTGAAGCTGCTCGCGAAGCGACACCTCTCGCCCGAGGATCGCGCCAGACTGGAGAAGCTCGGCTGGGACAAGCTCATGGCGGAGTTCGAGCGGCGTCTGCGCGAGCAGATGGGTCGCCATCAGGGCGGCAGCAAGTGGATCGGAACCGGCGGCTCCTCGCCCTTCGGTGCGCACGGCTTTCACCCGGAAGGCATCCGCGTCGGCCCCGAGAGCTCGGGCAATCGGACCGCAGTACGAGTCTGGGACGAACGCGAGTACCGCAACCTCGACGGCAACGTGGCGCTCGGCACGCGCAACATCAAGGTCGCGCTGCGCCGGTTGCGACGCTTCGCGCGGCAGGGCGCGCCGGAGGAACTCGACCTCGACACCACCATCCAGCGCACCGCGCGCAACGCGGGGTGGCTCGATCTGCACATGCGCCCGGAACGCCACAACGCGGTAAAGGTGCTGCTGCTGCTCGATGTCGGAGGCTCGATGGATTGGCACGTGAAACTCTGCGAGGAGCTTTTCAGCGCCGCACGCACGCAGTTCAAGCACCTCGAGCACTTCTACTTCCACAACTGCCCGTATGACTTCGTGTGGCGCGACAACCAGCGCCGTCACACCGAGCGACTGCCCACGCTCGACCTGCTGCACAAGTATCCGCAGGACTACCGTCTGATCCTCGTGGGCGACGCGGCGATGAGCCCGCACGAGATCCTGAGTCCCGGCGGGTCGCTGCGGCACGTCAACCACGAGACGGGCGAGGTGTGGCTGCGGCGCATGCTCGCTGTCTATCCGAAGGCCGTGTGGCTCAACCCCGAACCGGAGGACTGCTGGGGCGAACAGGTTTCCACCGGCATCATCCGCCGGCTGATGGGCGATCGCATGTACCCGCTCACCCTCGACGGTCTGGAACGGGCGATGCGGTATCTGTCGCGGTAGCCGGGCTGCCCTACCCTATTCCTCGCATCGCCCGCAACTGACGGTCCTGCAACCAGCCGAGCAGAAGCTGCGAGGTGACGGCACCGACGAGCGCGAGGAACATGTCCCACTGCGTGTCCCAGACGTCGCCCTGCGTCCCGAGAAAAGCGTCGGCACCGGTCCCGGAGGCGACCGCGACCCACCATTCGATCATCTCGTAGAAAGCCGAGAATGCGAGCGCGATGCACGTGCACAGGAAGAACAGCATCGCACCCGCGCGCAGCGGCGTCACGCGCAGCAGGATCTCGCGCGCGATCAGCGCCGGCACGAAGCCCTGCATGAAATGACCGACGCGGTCGTAGTGGTTGCGGCTCAGCGCGAGCGCGTCGCGGATCGCGTCGAACAGCGGCACCTCCGCGTAGGTGTAATGCCCGCCCACGAGCAGGACGAGCGCGTGCGCCCAGATGAGCACGTACAGCAGCGGCGTGAGGCGGAAGCGCCAGTAGGTCGCGAGCAGTACGATGACGCCGATCAAGGCGGGGAGCACCTCGAGCCACCAGACCGTGCGGTCTTTCGGTCCGATCGACGACCACGCGAATACCATCAGGAACGTACCGCCAAGGAAGGCCAGCAGCCGCGTCGGTTCGCGTGCCGGCCGCATGTCAGCGCACGATTTCCTGAACCATCAGCAGGATGGAGCGGCGCTCGGTGCCGGTGTCGCTGCGCTGGCCGAGATTCCCGGACGATTGCATCGAGCCGCTCGAGGACGTCCCGCCGATCTCCATCCACTCGCCGAGCGGCGCGGAGACGACCGTGCTCACGCCTTGTACATTGGCCGTGCCGGGATAACGCCCCGGGCGTTCGCGCTGCGGATTGATCTCCACCGTCACGGTATCGCCTGCGACGCGCGGCAGAACCTGGAACCCGGTGTTGAGGTCGCGGAACTGCGTGGATTCGACCACCTGCGTGCCATAGGGCGTTTGCACGACCTGGCGCGACGGTACCGGCACGGATTGACCGATGCGGATGAACGCGACGTTCCCTTCCAGCACCTGTACGCGCTGGGTGTTGGCATCGGAGGCGACGACGTCGCGCGCGGCGATGCGGCCCCGCACGAACGTGTCACCGCTGCCGCCCTGCACGACGAGCCCCTCGTTGCGACCCCGGCTGCCGGGCACCGCGATGCCTGCGCTGTCGCCGATGCCGACTCGGCCCGAGAGGTCGGTCTCGCGCCGTGCGGTGGCAAGATCGACATCCTGCCGCACGGTGACGAGGAGCTGCCGCGGCCGCGCGTCGACCTGGTCGATGATCTTGCGCAGCTCGGCCAGGTTCGCGGGCGAGGTGCGAACGATCAGCTGATTCTGCATCCCGCTGAGTGACCCGCCGCGGTCGATGAAGGGCTCGAGCAGCGGAATGATCTGATCGGCCGTGCGGTACCTGAGCGTGATCACTTCGAGCACGCTCTGCTGTGCCAGCGCCAGCGCAGCCATCAGCCCCGCAAGCGCCGCGGTCAGTCGTCCCAGGTCATTCCAGCTCAACACCTGTCTCGTCCTTCGATGTTTGGGTCGGTTCGTCAGGATCGCAGCCCCTTGCGGTAGATGGAGTAGTACACGAGGGCCACGAGCACGCTGCCACCGACGATGTTGCCGAGCGTCACGGGCAACAGATTGTCCAGCAGCCCCGCCCAGCCGAGCACGGAGACGTCCGTGCCGGGCGGCGGCGATCCCCAATTGGCAAGAAGGATGCCGAGGGGAATGATGTAGAGGTTGGCGATGCAGTGCTCATAGCCGCACGCGACGAACGCCGAGATCGGAAAGACCATGGCGAGGATCTTGTCCGTGACCGAGCGGCCCGCCATGGCCACCCACAGCCCCAGGCACACCAGCATGTTGCACAAGACCCCCTTGAAGAACGCGGTCCAGAACGGCAGGGCGGCCTTGTACGCAGCCAGCCGGATCGCAGTGCGGCCGACCTCGCCGTCGTTCATGTCGGGAAAATGGGAAAGGAAGATCACGACCGCGAGCGCGACCGCACCGAACGCATTCGTGAAGTACACCACGAGCCAGTTGCGCACCACCTCCGCCGTCGTGATCTTGCGTTCCGCCCACGCCATCACCAGGAAGTTGTTGCCGGTGAAGAGCTCGGCGCCCCCCATCACCACCAGGATGAGCCCCAGCGTGAACGCGACACCGCCGAGCACACGACTTGCCGCGAAGCCCAGCTCCGGATCGCTGATCACCAGGGTGTAATACATGGCGCCGAGGCCGATGAAGCCACCCGCCACGACGCCCAGCATCGCCATCGGCAGGAAGGGCAGCCGCGCCTTGATGACGCCGTTTTGCTCCACCTTCTGCGCGATCTCCTTCGGCGTGAAGGCATCGAAGCCGAAGATCTGGGGTTGCGGGGTCGGGTTTGGAGACTGTGGTGACAGGGGCTGCAGCTGCGGCATGGGC
>JAEUMX010000418.1 GCA_016791285.1 Burkholderiales bacterium | reverse complement strand
CTTTTAATCCGTTGGTCGGGAGTTCGAATCTCCCACGACCTACCAGTCTCGACCCGAGTCTCCGGCAATCGATACATCGCTGTAAGTCAGCAACTGTGGGCCGTTAGCTCAGCTGGTAGAGCAGTGGACTCTTAATCCATTGGTCGTAGGTTCGATCCCTACACGGCCTACCAAATAATCTCACTTTCACTCGACTTCGAACCCGTGAGTCGAGAACTTGAGCGTCCGGCTGTTCTCGGTCACCGCTCGCACCGTCTGCTCGCTCGCTCCGTTTGGCAGCCGCGCCTCGATCTCGAGCGTGACCGTGACTTCCGCGCCCGTCTGGCCGGCCAGGTGCGCGATGACATCCTCGGCGATCCGGCCGGCATCGCGCCCGACGCGCGCCGGATCGAGGCGTACGGTTCCGTGAAAGCGGCACAGCGCCTGCGGACGTGCGGGCGCAGCGCCTGCATCACCCGTGGCGCCATCGCCTGGCTTCTCCCCCGGCTTCCGACTGTCATCGGGGCGCGGCGCGGGCGGCGGCACTTCGGCATCGATCTGGCGGCGGGCGATCTCGGGCTTGACGAGCAAACCGGCATCCTCGGCGCCCAGCGTGATGATCTGCCCGCCACGCAGCCCGCGGTAGCGTCCCATCGCGTTGTCGAAGCTCTCCGCGTACGCGAACGTATCTGATTGCCAGGTCAATAGCGCAATGCCGTCGCGCATCGCCTGCGCCAGCACCTCGGGGCCGGCCAGCCGCGGCAGGTACGGATAGCGGGCGAAGTCCTCGACCAACTGCCGCACGGAGACGTGATCCCCCCGCCACAGGGGCACTTCGTCGAGGTGCTTGCGCAGGATCGTCGAACCGAGGCTCGTGACGAACAGCTCGTCGCCCCTCAGCTTCTTGCTGGTCCGCACGGCGAGCGCGTCCGCGCCCGTGAGACGCGATGCATGCCATTCGATTCCCGCCTGCGGCGTCTTCTGCTCGGGTGCCAGTACCCACTGATAGGTCTCGGGCAGTCGCGCCGTCACCGCCGAGTCGGCGCCCTGCTTCTGCGTCTCCGCTTGCCGTACCTGGTGCGGGTCGAGATTGAGCACGTCCTTCTCTCGCAGGATGGAGTCCCACGCGAGGTACTTGCGCAACGCCTCGTCCAGATCCTGCAGGCGCACCTTGTCGGCCGCCAGGAATACCAGCGTATTGCGGTACAAGCGGGGCGCGCTGCCCCGAGATTCGAGGATCGCCTGCGCGGCGTTCACCGCGGCGCTGCCCTCTTCCTTGCTGTACGGATGCTCAGGTGGCAACACGACCAGACGCGTGTCGAGGTCGTCCGGGACGTCCGCGCCCGAGCGCGGCAGCGGGTGCACGCGCGAGAAGTCGCCTGTCCGGCGCAGATCGGCGCGGATGCGGGCATCGAGCTCCGCGGCCACCTTGTCCGGGTCGCGCTTCAACTGCTCGGCGCGGTCTTCCGCGAGCTTGGTGACCGTAGGCTGGGTCGCGTACCAGGCGCGCGGGCCGTCCTGGTACAGGTACGTCGCGCGCCCGGCGAGATACCGGAGCGCGTCTCCGAACACATGCGGCGACTCGCCCGGCATCACGCAGCCGAGCTTCACGCGTCGATCCTCGAGCCCGCGATGCGCGGCGGCGGCCGTCGGCGCCGAGCCGAGGTAGATCGTGCGCGCCACCCGCCGCGTCGCATGCAGCTTGCCCAGGTTCGACACTTCGCCGTCGATCTTGAGCGGCAGCGAGCTCGGCCCGTCTACGTCGCGCTCGATGATCGGCACCCAGTTGTCGGACAGGTAGCGCGTCAGCTCGAACTGCACGCGCGCGTCGTCGATCGGGATCGTCGAGGGCAGGATCAGCGGGTTGCGGTCGCCCTTCTCCCACAGGCTGTGGATCACCGCCGCCATGAGCCGCAGCACGCCGCGCGTGCGCTGGAACTTGACCAGCGTCGACCAGTCCTCGTAGAGCCGGTCGAAGATCTCCGGGTGGATCGGGTAGGCGGCCTGGATGCGTTTCTCGTAGTCGCCGCTCCGGCACTCGGGCGGGAACTCGGCGGCCTGCGCGCGATACTGGTCGGCGAACGCACGCGCCGTCACGTCGCGCTGCTTGAACGCCTCCGGCCCGGGCAGCGGCTCGAACAGACGCCGGCGCACGATCTCGAAGCCTTCCTCCGCGCTGGCCGGCCGCCACGACGATTCCACGCGCCCGACCACGTTGCGCAGCCGGTCCAGGGCCTCGCGCCCGCGGATGCCGCCCACTTCCACGTCGTCGGCCTGGGTGTGCGGCGAGCCCCGGGTGTCGGAGGCCGGCAGCGAGATGACCAGCAGGCAGTTGCCCGCGAGCTTGGCCGACTCGGTCAGCGCCTGGGCGAAGCTGAACTGCGTCTCGAAGCTGCCGGCCGGCAGGTCGCTCTGGTCGTGGAGCTGCCGCGCATAGGCCACCCACTCGTCGATGAGCACGAGGCACGGGCCGTACTCGCGGAACAGCTCGCGCAACGCGTCGCCCGGGCTCGTCGCCTTCTCGTCGTCCTTCGCCACGCGCGCGAACGCCTGCTTGCCGCCGAGCTGGTACGCGAGCTCGCCCCACAGCGTGCGCACCACCGTGCCGTCCTGCTTCGTGACCGGATTGCCGGGCGAGATCTTGTTCCCCACCAGCACCACGCGCCGTGCCGCCGGCAGCTTGGTCACTCCGGCCGCGGCCATCACGCCGTCCACGCCTGCCAGCTCACCGGGGCTCGCTCCCGAGAACAGATGGTAGAGCGCCAGCATCGAGTGCGTCTTGCCGCCGCCGAAGTTGGTCTGGAGCTGCACCACCGGGTCGCCGCCCTTCCCGGAGAGCCGCTCCACCGCGCCGACGAGCAGCCGCTTCAGACTCTCGGTGAGGAAGGTGCGGCGGAAGAACTCGGCGGGCTTCTTGTACTCGTCGGTGCCCTCGCCGAGGTGCACCTGCCAGAGGTCGGCGGCGAACTCGGCCTGCTGGTAGCGCCCGCTCGCCACGTCGGCGTGCGGGATGACGACCTCGCGCCAAGGCTTGAGCGTGCTGGTGCCCGCGGCCTCGATGAGCGAGCCGCCGGCCTTGCGCTTCTCGCCGCGTACCTGCTCGTCGAAGACGAGCCGGCGCAGCTCCATCTTCATCTTCCCGACTTCGTCGGCCTGCGGCGCCGACACGGCGGTGAGCAGGCGCGCCATCGAGTCGAGCGCACGGTCGGCGTCGTCGCTCGAGAACGGCTCCTGGTGCGCCCACTTGTTGCGCCAGTCGCGCAGTTCCTGCACCAGCGACCGCTCGGCGCGGCCGAGCGTGCGGCCGAACACGTCGTTCCAGGTTTCCCACATCAGCTTGAGCAGTGCGGCGGCATCCCACTGCGCGATCGGCTTTCTGCCCAGCAGCGGGTCCTCGGCGAAGCGCTGCACCGCCTCCATGCGGAGCGTGCCCGCCTTCACGGCCAACTGCGCCTCGCGCTCGACGAAGGGCGCGAGCCCCGCGCGCAGCAGATCCATGGCCTTGCCGACGCGTTCGTGGTTGGTGAGGGCCATGGATCACTGATCTCCCATGTGTTCGATGCGTACCCGGTCTTCAGGCTGCATATTGCACCTCGGCCGTGCGCACCACGTCGTCACGGAAGTATCGCGACAGATCGCCCGCCGTCCGCAGGTCCACCTTCCGGCCCAGCAACTCGGACAGCTCGATTTCCATCCCTGCCACCCCGAACAGGCCGGGGATGTGCTCCGGGTCGAACTCCACCAGCAGGTCGATGTCGCTGTCCGGTCCCGCCGTGCCCTTCAATTGCGAGCCGAACAGAGACAGACGGCGGATGTGGTGTGTCGCGCAGAAGCGCGCGAGGGTCGATGGGTCGATGTTCAGACTGGGGTGCATGGGATCTCGCTGCTACAGGTGAGTGGAGAGCAGTGAGAGAAGAGCCTCCTCGTTTCTCGCTTCTCTTCACGCTCTCGTTCCCGATTGGTGATCGTCATCTCTTCTTCCTTACTCCGTCGTCCAGCTGCCGGCCTGCGCGGCGCGCGCCGCCACGGCGCGCCTGATCATCTGTGCCACCGCCGGCGACGCATTCAGCGGCGTGATGCGGATCTGCGGGTGCGCATTGGCGAACACCCGGAACAGTTCGTCGGCAAACGCCTGACCGATGTCGGTGATGCCGGCGAAGTCGAGCTCCACGCGCTTGAAGCGTTCGAATCGATAGCTCACGCGCTTGGCTTGCGAGCGCGAGACCAGCTTCTCGCCCTCGTACTGCGCCAGCCGCAGCGGCACCACCGTCTTGTCGAAGCTGTACTCCTCGGGGTCGGTGTAGGCGTCGAACACCTCGCCCAGCGTGCGCGCGCTGTCGTTCGCGAGCCGCATGCTCACGCGGGTGCCTTCGAAGTCCGCGGCCTGCTCGGCGATCTTGTCCTCCGCCTTCACGGCATGGGTGAAACGGAGGTGGTGAGACTCGATCTCGAAGCGGTCCATCACACGCGACGTGAAGAAGATCCCCTCACCGGTGTGATGCTCGGGCGCCGTCGTGAGCTTGCCTTTCGCGAGCTCGAGGATCGCCTCGCGCGGGTCGTGCAAGCCGAGCGCGCGCTGGATCTTCGCGAAGATGCCTTCGCCCCGGTCTGCCACGGTCACGTCCGTAAACAGCGCGTTGCGGGCCGCCGTGACCCGCACCTCCGCCGCCCCCGAGTGATCGATCGCGTTGTTGATCATCTCGGTGGTGCCGTAGTGCCAGATGTCGCGCACGTTCTGCGGGAAGCGCGCGACGACCGGGGAGATCAACTCCCGCCAGACCAGATCCTCCTGCAGGCCGGCGGTGGGATACGGCTGCTCGACCTGTGCCTGGGTCCTGAGCGTGTAGGCACGCGCGCGTGTCGTGCCTTTCGCCTCCACCAGCCCGTCGTTCACGAGGCCCTGCAAGTAGCCGTTGGCAACCTGGCGCGAGATGCCCACCGCGTCCGCCAGACGGGTCCCGACGCGCCGACCATCGGCATCGATCAGGACGAGGGCGCGATGACGGATCGAATCTTTGCCTGATTCCACGCCGATGATTGTAAGGACGGATCGCTTTATTTGGAAGATGAAGGCGTCACTTTTGTAAGAAGGCGCGCCCATGAACCGCACTCATCCAAGCCTCGCTGCTGGCAATCCCGCCGGCACCGGGCCGCGCCGCGCGAGGTGCGGGCGAGAATGCCGCGCGGTCCTGCTTACAGGAGTTCGCCCTGCTCGGCCTGTGCTATGCCGCCCTCGCGCGCAAGCCGCGCGATCTCCGGCCAGCTCTGGACGAGCGCGTTGTACGCGAGCGCCTCGGCCGCGCGCTTCTTGCGCTCGCACAGCTGGTAGAGGCGATAGGCCAGCTCGCGCGCGACTTCGGCCTGGGCGCCGAGCTTTTTCAGCAACTCCGCCGCCGCCGTCTCGCCCCCGGAGCCCAATACCCTGATCAGGTGGTGGACCGTTTCCCAGGCGGTGAGGCGCGTGTCGGTCCGTGGGTCCCAGTCGTCCGGGAGTTCCTCGGGTTTCAGCAGCCGCACCTCGCCGCGCCTGGAGGCAATGATGCCGGCCTCAACCATCCCGCCGACGCTCGTGTTCTTGGCGCGCGCCAGCACGTCGGCCACGCCGTACTCGCCCTCATTGAGGCCGTGCTGCTCGAACCAGGCGATGGCGAAGCGACTGTCGGCGTCGAAGTCGCCTTCCTGCTCGGCCAGCGTCTCGTCGAGCACCTGGTTGACGAGCGAAAGCGCCTCGCGCACCGGCACGGGCTTGCCCTCGGCGTCGAGCACCTTGGCGTAGCGCGCATAGACCGCCATGCCGGGGCCGATGGCGGCCTGCGCCAGGTCCACCGGGGCGATGTTGCCTTCCTGCAGGTGGCGCAGTGCCGCGGGCAGCTCGGCCTTGAGCGCCGCGACGAACTTGCGGCGGGTGGCGCCGCCAGGGGCCGCCGCGCCCACCACAGGTGCAGGGTGCCCGGGTGGCCGTGGCGGATGGACTTTTCGCGCGCCGAGGCCTTGTTGATTGCCTGGAGCGGGAGGGCGACTTCTATGAGCTTCTTCTTATGGGTCATGGCAGGGGCACCCCGATGCGCTGCGCCAGCGTGCGCGCGAGCTGCGCGAAGTCGTCATAGCAGTCCCGCACGGCCTGTCCGTGCCCGCCGATCGCCCCGTCGGCCGGCTTGAGCAGGAACATGGGTTTCCGCGCGTCCTGGGCCAGCGGCATCAGGCTGCGGTAGTGCTTGAGCGCCGCGAGGCAGTACGGATCGATCGCGATCGTCGCCGCCTGCGGCGCCTCGGCCATCACGTCCTGCCGGAAGGCGTCAGGGATGCGCGCCATCCAGCGCTCGTAGGCCTTCACCGGGCGGTCGAGCCGCATGGCGTGCTGCATGAGCACATAGCCAGCCGGGCGCATCTCGCCCCCGGGCAGGGCGAGCTCGGGCGTCGGGTTGCGGGCGCGGCGCTCGTCCCACTCGCTGCGCCAGCGGCGCAAGGTCGGCCCCAGGTTGCGCAACCCCTGCAGCGAGTATAGGTCCGGCGCGAGCGGCACCGCGACGTGGGAGGCGGCGACGAGCGCCGTCCGGTTGAGCGCGCCGAGATTCGGCCCGACGTCGATGAGCACGAGGCGCGCGCCGCGGGTGTCGACCGCGGCGCGCAGGATGCGCCACAGCGCCGAGATCACGCGGAAGGCCCGGGGCTTACGATCGAGGCAGTCGGGCCACTGGCTCGAGAACTCGTCCTCCGCCAACGACAGGCGCAGGTCGCCCGGCACGAGCCCCAGCCCGGGCGCGATGTCCTCGACATGCACCGGCGCGATATCGCCAGTGCCCTCGAGCAGCGGGCGCAGCGCGCCGTGGATCGTCTCTCGACTATCGTCGTCCCACAGGACTTCGAGTCGATCGTCTTCCAGGCACATCGAGGTCAGGTTGGCCTGCGGGTCGAGGTCTGCCGCCAGCACCGGCAGGCCGAGCTCCGCGTACATCCAGGCGAGGTGGTACACCAGCGAGGTCTTGCACACGCCGCCCTTGTTGTTAAAGAAGGCGAGGCTGATCACGGCGCGCACCTCAGCGTGACCAGCACGTGCGAGGGCGAGACGGTGAACTCGGGCGCCGGATTACCATTGTCGCGCAGCGCCGCGCGCGTGATCGCGATGCCGGCGCCGAACTTCTGCACGAGGCCGAGGACGCGCATCGCCTCGGCGACGTTCGGGTTGCGGTAGTCGGCAAGGTGCGGCTGGCCGAAATTGTCGACGGTGACGGCGCCGAAAGGACCGCCCGGGCTCGAGATCTCGATGCGATCGTCGAACCACGACACCCGAACCGGCGCGTGGGTCCCTTCGTAGCTGCGGTGCAGGAGCGCGTTGCGTGTCACCTGCTGCAGCGCTGCTGGTGGATACAGCGGGTGGCGGCTCTCGGTCTGGGCACTGGTGAAGTCCACGGCGATCCGGTTGTGGGCGGTCAGCTTCTCGTCCAGGGCGCGCGCCGTATCCAGCAGCGGCCCGCCGATCAGCTGCTCGTCGAGGATGGGATCGGCGAGCGAGGTGCCCTGGACGCGGAGGAATTGCACGTAGGCGCCAGGCAGGAATGCACGCGGATCCTTCCCGAGCACGAGCACCCCCAGCACGGTGGGCACCGGCGCGTCGAACGAACTCACCATCTTCAGGGCGGCCAGCCGCTCCTCAGGAGTGCGGGTGTTCGCAGCGAGCACGTCCGGCGGCACGGCCACCGGCAGATAGTCTCGCTCGAAGCGCGGCAGGTCGAGATCGGAGAGCGCGGCCTGGGAAACGGGTTGGATGTCGAAGGGGCGATCGCGGTGCCGACGACGCTCGTTGAGGATTCGTTCGTCCTGGGCCGTCGCGAGGCTGCGTCGGGGACCGACGCGGACCCATATCCGTCCCCGGTACCGCACCGGCGGCGCATCCGCAGGATTCACGGTGATGACCGCCAGCTCCTCGCCCCGAAGTACCCTGCGTTCCACGACGAGGGCCGGCGGGGGCACGATGTTGCCGTCGGTCTTGATGTCCGACAGCGTACGAAGCAGTTCGTCGGTCACGTCGAGGCCTGCCGCCGTGCCGTCGTCGCGCACGCCGACAAATACAACACCCGACGCGCCGTGGCCGGGCAAGTCGTTGGCAAAGGCACAGACGGCCTCGCGCACGGTGTTCGGCGCGTCGCCCTTGAACGACTCTTTGCGCTCCACCCGATCCGACTCCGGCGCGGCGAGCAGGGCCGCGAGTTCGGCATCACTCAGCCGCATCCCATCGACCCCCCTTGGTTGACCACCGCGTGGTGCGCCTCACGCAAGCCGCCGACGGCAATGTTTTCCCGCATGCCTTCATTTCGGTCTCGATGCCTCATGACCCCTCCTCCGACCTGCCACCGCCTATCGTGCCACTTTTCCACCCCGACGATCTGGTTACGGTCTCGATCGAACTCCTCGAACTCGCGGTCCACTGGCTGCGCTGCCCCAGGCCGTTGGGATTCCACGGCAGATCGTAGTTCACCATCAGGTGCGCGCGCTGCAGGTTGATACCCTCGCCCGCGGCGTCGGTGGCGAGCAGCACACGTACCTCGGGATCGCGTCTCGATTTCGAGCTTGAGCTCGGCGATCGTGCTGGCGGCGGTGGCCTGATCGAGGACCTCTTCCTCGGCCGCTTCGACTTCGTTCTCGGGCGCGTCCTCCAGATCCTCGACGTCGTCGGCATCGAGGACGGTCCCGACCAGCGCGGGCGCCGGAAAGGCGCCGCCGCGGTGCAGGAGCTCCAGCTCGCGCAGCCGCTTCTCCAGCCGCTCGCGCCGGCGGCGCAGCGACTGGTAGATCGCCTCGGGAGAGGAGGTGAGGCGCCGCTGCAGGATCGTGAGCGCGAAGCCGACGGTGCCGGCGCGCTTGTCGTTGGCGAGCGCCTCGGCGCGGTTGAACTCCTCGCGCACGTATTCGGTGACCTCCTTGTAGAGCTGCGCCTCCGCCGGCGATAGCTGGTACGGCACCGTGTAGGCGATGCGCTCGGGAAAGAGCGGCGTGCCGTCGAACTTGAGCAGGTTCTCCTTCACCATGCGCCGCATCAGGTCGCTCACTTCCACCTGGTGCACGCCGTCGCGGAAGCGCCCCTCGAAGCGATCGCCGTCGAGGAGCGCGAGAAAGAGCTGGAAGTCCTCCTCCTTGCCGTTGTGGGGCGTGGCCGTCATCAGCAGGAAGTGGCGCGTGAGGCCGGAGACGAGCTGGCCGAGCCGGTAGCGCCGGGTGTACCTGACCTCGCCGCCGAAGAACGTGGCCGAGAGCTTGTGCGCCTCGTCGCAGATGACGAGGTCGTAGCGGTTGTCGGGCGCCGCGAGCTTCCGCTGGACGTCCTCGTTGCGCGAGAGCTTGTCGAGCCGGGCGATGGCGAGGTCGTTCTTGACGAACCAGTTGCCCGTGCGCGCGGCCTCCAGCTTGTCGTTGGTGAGGATCTCGAAAGGGCAGGTGGAAACGTCGTGACAGCTCGTCCTGCCATTGCTCGGCGAGGCTGCCGGGGCAGATCACGAGACAGCGCCGCAGGTCGCCGCGTGCGACCAGCTCCTTGATGAGGAGCCCCGCCATGATCGTCTTGCCGGCGCCCGGGTCGTCGGCCAGCAGGAACCGCAGCGGCTGGCGCGGCAGCATCGCCTCGTAGACGGCCGTGATCTGGTGCGGCAGCGGATCGACGAGCGAGGTGTGCACCGCCAGCACCGGGTCGAAGAGGTGCGCCAAGCGAATGCGGTGTGCCTCGGCGACGAGTCGGAAGAGCGCACCGTCGCCGTCGAAGCTCCACGGGCGGCCTTGCTCGACGATCGCGAGTCGAGCCTCGTCGTGACGGTACAGAATCTCCTCGGCGACGCGACCGGACGGACCGCGATACACGAGCGTGAGGGCCTCGGACCCGTGCCACTGGACGTTGACCACAGACGCGGCCGCATCGGGCAGGATGCCGCAAACGGTGGCGCCGGGGGTGAGGTCTTCGAGCTTCAAGCGTTCACCGCCCACGACCTTGTCTACCGCGTGCGCACGCGGCCCGTGGAGGACGGCTGGGGGCCGTACTTCCGTCGGCGAGGATGAAGTCGTTGGTTCATGTCATCTAAAGACAAGCTGCTCGGAATGGGCTGGATGCCGGATGCAAGACCCCGCGCCAGGCAGCCGGAGCCCAAGCTTACCGCAGGCGGGGCTCGGGGAATGAGGGTTGAAGTTGCCCCGGGGGTCGCCGCCAACGACCGCGCGCTGCTATCCGCCGCCTCACGCAAT
>JAEUMX010000409.1 GCA_016791285.1 Burkholderiales bacterium | reverse complement strand
GCTGGTCGAGACCCTGATCGACGACGCCTACGCCGGTGCCGGCGCCTTCCCGCGCCCGGCGGATGCCCTGCTGGAGGATGCGTTCGAGCTCCTGGCGGATGCCGGTCGCGAGCCCGGGACCGGGCTCACCCTCACCACCGCGCACGGCGCCAAGGGGCTCGAGTTCGACCACGTGGTCGTGCTCGACGGCAGCTGGGAACCCTCGGCTGCAGCGGAGCGCCGGCTCTACTATGTCGCCATGACGCGAGCGCGCCAGACCCTGACGCTCTGCCGGATCGGCCGCAACGGATTCGCCGGCGAGCTGGCGAATCAGCCGGCCGTTCTCGCGCGCGCGGCGCCGCTCGCAACGCCTTTGCCAGACGGGCTGGACCGTCGTTACGAGCTGCTCGGGCTCAAGGATGTCGATCTCGGCGTCGCCGGGCGCAGTCGCTCCGATGCCGTACGCGAGGTGCTCGCCACGCTGCGAGCAGGCGATCCGCTCACGATCGTCGCCGAGGCCGGACGCTGGCTGTTCAAGACCGCGGCGGGCAAGATGGTCGGCCGCAGCGCCCGCTCCTACACCCCGCCGACCGGGCGGGTGGTCAGTGCACGCGTGGCCGCCATCGGCGTCTGGCGACGGGAAGACGGAGACGGCGGCTGGCAGGATCGCGCCGTGGTCGACTCCTGGGAGTTCGTGCTGCCGGAGGTAGTGCTCGAGCCGCAGACGGACGCCGGTCAGATCCTGAGCCCGGCGGTCCAGCGCGCGTAGAGCCGGTCGGCGACGCGGTGCAGAGCGGCCACCCGCGTCGGGAGATGCTGCTCGATCTCGTGCGGCGGCTGCACGCCAGGGCTGTCGCGGCTCTCCGCGATCTCCTTCGCACCGCCCCGGCACCAGTTCTTGATCAGGTCTTCCGTCATCTCGACATGGCATTGCAGACCGATGTGCGGCCCCAGCGCGAACGCCTGGTTATCGCACCACGGGCCCGAGAGAACGCGCACCGCACCCTCGGGCACGGTGAACGTCTCGCCGTGCCAGTGAAAGGCATCGAAGAACTCGAGATCATCGCCGAACCACTCGCGCGCGATCGGCGTATCCGGAACGTCGCAGCGTCCCCAGCCGATCTCCTTCACGGGGCTCCTGCCCACCACCCCGCCGAGAGCCTTGGACATGAGCTGACTGCCGAGGCAATGCCCCAGGACCGGAACTTGCGAATCGACCGCGGCCCGGATCAGGCTCAGCACCGGCGCAATCCACGGCAGATCGTCGTTCACGCTCATGGGCCCACCCATGAAGACCAGACCGGAAAAGGCATTCGCAGCGACCGGCACCTCTTCGCCTTCGTCGATGCGCACGAGCTGCCACGGGATCGACCGGCGGTCGAGATACTCCGCCAGGTAGCCGGGTCCTTCGGTGCGGGCATGACGAAAGATGGCGACAGGCCTCATGGGAATCCTCGAATGATCGACGCGAACCGCATTCTAACCGGCTTGGCACTCGCCCTGATCGCGGGGGCAGCGGCAGCGACGGACGTGAACGTCGTCGGCCTCTTCCGCGGCAAGGCAGTGGTGGTCGTGAACGGGGCGAAGCCGCGCACGCTGAACGTGGGCGAATCGACCCCCGAGGGTGTGAAGCTCGTGTCGGTGGACACGGAACAGGCCGTTCTGGAAATCGACGGCAAGCGCCGCAGCCTCGGGATGGGTCAGTCGATCTCGGTGGCCGCACCAAGCACCGGCGGCCGCGCGCAAGCGACGCTCGCGGCCGATGCGCGCGGGCACTTCATGGCGACGGGCCAGATCAACGGCCAGAGCGTGCACTTTCTCGTCGATACCGGTGCCTCGATGATTTCGATGAACGCGTCGGAGGCGAAGCGCCTCGGCGTGAACTATCTGAAGGGCGAGCGCGGCTATGCCCAGACTGCCAACGGTCCGGCAACGGTGTACAGAGTTCGGCTCGACAGCGTGCGGGTGGGCGAGATCAGCGTGAGCGAAGTCGATGCGCTGGTCCACGACGGCAACGCCCTGCCGCTGGTGCTGCTCGGCATGAGCTTCCTGAACCGGGTGGAGATGCGCCACGACGGGCCGACGATGACGCTCATCAAGCGCTACTAGCAAGAGCGCGCAGCCTCAGCCCGAAGTCAGGAAGGCTTCTCCCCGTCGTCCTTGCCCGTTTCGACCAGCGAGAGCAGGTGTCCGAAACGGTTGCGCTTGGTCTGCAGATAGTGCAGGTTCGCGTGCCGCGGCGGCACCTCCACCGGCACCCGCTCGGAGACGAGCAACCCGTAGTCCTCGAGCGCCCGCACCTTGTCGGGGTTGTTCGTCATCAGTCGCACGTTGCGCACGCCGAGATCGAACAGGATGTGCGCGCCGATCCGGTAGTCGCGCATGTCGGCGGCAAATCCGAGCTCGTGGTTCGCATCCAGGGTGTCGTGCCCCTGATCCTGCAAGGCGTAGGCGCGCACCTTGTTGAGCAGCCCGATGCCGCGGCCCTCGTCGAACATGTACACGATCACCCCGCGCCCGACCTCCTGCACCCGCCGCATCGCCGCCTCGAGCTGCTCGCCGCAATCGCAGCGCTCGCTGCCGAATACGTCGCCCGTGAGGCACTGCGAATGCAATCGCACCAGCACCGGCTCCGGTCCCGCCACCTCCCCCTTGACCAGCGCGACGTACAGGGTCGACTCGAGGTCGTCGGTATAGACCATCAGCTCGAACTGTCCGGCGTGCCGCGTGGGCAGGCGCGTTGTCGCCTTGCGCCGGAGGAGCCGCTCGTGGCGCCGGTACTCGACCAGGTCGGCGATGCGCAGGATGCGCACGTCGTGCTTGGCGGCGAAGCGCTCGAGCTCGGGCAGCCGCGCCATCGTGCCATCGGCGCTCATGATCTCGCAGATCACGCCGGCCGGCTTGAGGCCCGCCATGCGCGCCAGGTCCACCGCCGCTTCGGTGTGGCCCGCCCGCACCAGAACACCACCGGTCTGGGCGCGCAAGGTCAGCAGCCGCCCTGGGCGGATCAGGTCGGCCGGACGTGCATCGTCCGCAATCGCCACCGCGATGGTGCGCGCGCGATCGTGTGCCGACATGCCGGAGCTCACGCCATTGCGGGCATCGATCGGCGTCGCGAAGGCGGTCTGGAACCTGGTCGTGTTGCCCTCGTCGCTCTCGATCAGCGCGAGCCCCAGCTCGCGCATGCGCTCCTCGGTGAGCGCGAGGGACACCAGCCCGCGGGCGCGCGACGCCATGAAATTGATCGCCTCCGGCGTGGCGCGCTCCGCCGCGACGAAAAGGTCGCCCTCGTTCTCGCGGTCCTCGTCGTCGACCAGGATCAGCATGCGCCCCTTGCGCACGTCGGGCAGGATCTGCTCGACGATCAATTCGCTGGTCTTGCGGATGTCGGCCATGGCAAGAGGCGGCCCGCCGGAGCGCTGCCCGTCAGGAAATGAGCCGCATGAACTCGGCGCGCGTCTTCTCGGTGAAGAACTCGCCCGTGAACGCCGAGGTGGTCGCCACCGAGTGCTGCTTCTGGATGCCGCGCATGGTCATGCACATGTGCTGGGCCTCGATCACGACGGCAACCCCGGCAGGATCGAGCGTGTCCTGGATGCAGTCGCGGATCTGCGTGGTGAGGCGCTCCTGCACCTGCAGCCGGCGCGCGAAGGCGTCGACCACGCGCGGGATCTTGGACAGCCCCACGATGTGCTCCTTCGGGATGTAGGCCACGTGCGCCTTGCCGAAGAACGGCAGGAGATGATGCTCGCAC
>JAEUMX010000370.1 GCA_016791285.1 Burkholderiales bacterium | reverse complement strand
GGTGTCGTCCTCGAAGATGGGTTCGCGTCGATCCCCGCGGGAGGTCACGTGATAGATCGCGCCGGGAAATTCGATGCGCAGGGGTCTGGCCATGGCGGCCAGCATAGATCTCTCCGGAGGCAAAAGACAAGACCTGACCCCATCTACGGCGCTTGACCCCATCTACGGCGCTCGCCTGCGGAAGGCGGCGAAGCCGCCTGTAGCAGGTCGGGTGCAACGACGGGTTAGCCACCACTTTGCACTGCGGTGACGAATGCGCGCAACGCGCTTGCGCTTAGGCCGCTGTCCTCCCGGACACCCGAGCAGATGTCGAGCCCAAATGGGCGGACAGCAGAAATGGCCGAGCGGACATTCTCTGGAGTGAGGCCACCGGCGAGGAACACTGGCTTGGCTACGGCCGACGTGATCTGCGCGGAAACGGACCAGTCGTGAACACGGCCGGTGCCTCCAAGTTCTTTGACTGCCGCTGAAGGGTTGCCCGAATCGAGAAGGAGTGCGTCAGCCAACGAAGAGGCCGCGATGGCTTCGCCAATCGATGAAGGGCCGCGGACGTGGATGACTTGCACCAGCTTCACCCCCGGCAGGAAACAACGTATCCGAAGCAACTCATCCGGAGCAACGTGATCGACCAACTGGATCGTCGTTGTGCGGCAGCGAGCGTGCTGTTCGGCTATTGCAGCAGCATCAGTGAGGGAGGTCAGCAGGAAGGTCGCGACCGGAGGGGGAGTAGACGCGGCGATCTCGGCGATGAGGGACTCTGCGATGACGCCAGGACCACTTGGCATCGAAGAGACGAGGCCAATTGCATCGGCGCCTGCCGCGACTGCGATGCGCGCCTCTTCGAGCGACCTGATGCAGCAGACCTTGAGGCGCGGAGATGCGTGCATGCCTTGCCTGTGGTGGCTAACGTGATGTATGCGTCCGAAATGACGCGATCAATTGCGTCACGGAATCTGCGATCCGACAATCGGCGATTGCAATCATGGGAATATCACCGAATACTGTATACATTATCAACACCGCCGCCAGCATAGGCGTCAGACGCTCAAGAAGGCGCACATGTCGGAGTCCCGCCCCGCCGATCCCGAACGCAGGCCCCGCTTGCTGGAGCACCTGCGGGAGACGATTCGCTACAAGCATTATAGCTACCGCACCGAGCAGGCGTATGTTCATTGGGTGCGCCGCTTCATCCTCTTCTGCGGCAAACGCCACCCAGCCACCCTGGGCGAGGCGGAGGTCACCCGGTTCCTCAACCATCTCGCCGTGGACCGTCAGGTCGCTGCTGCAACGCAGGACCAGGCGCTCTCGGCCCTGCTCTTCCTCTATCGCGAGGTGCTCAAGACCGATCTGCCCTGGCTCGACGGGCTCACAAGACCCAAGAAACCGGCCCGGCTACCTGTCGTGCTGACCGAGCAGGAGGTCAGAGCGCTGCTCGCCGAGCCTGCCCTCGCTGCTTTCTCCCCGTCAGTCCCCCGCTTTCCCGGGGTGGCCGATACTCGCGGTTCGGGCAGCCGATCCCGTCTCGCTCAAATCCACGAACGCATCCATCACCAGCTGCGGGTTCTTCATGAGCCTGTCCTTCCACTCGCCGAGATGGCGGCGCGTCTGGATGAGACCGCGCATCGCACCCACGTGACGGATATTGCCGATGGTAATCGCGCCGACCAGCACG
>JAEUMX010000367.1 GCA_016791285.1 Burkholderiales bacterium | reverse complement strand
GCCGGACGATCTGCTCGCGATTCATCGCCTGATGCTGCGCACGGCAGCCGGCCGCGGCGACCTGCTGGCCGTGCTGGGGCTGCCCTCCCATTTCGACAGCGACCAGGCTGCGGCGTATGCGATGACTCTGCGCGCCACGCGCACCGAGCTCGATGGCGATGCGACGCGGCCCCCGGCAATCGGCGTCGACGAACTGCGCGCGCTCTCGCACGGTGCGCTCCACCACCCGTGGCTCGTGATCCGTCGCGTCGACGAGGTCATCTCCTTCCCCCCGGACGGCGCGGTTTGCGGCCAGCTCGCCGCCAGCGCGCTCAATCGGGGCGCCTGGCTGGCGGTGGCCAACCAGCCCTTGCGCGACGTGGTGGCGCTCGGCCCGCCCGGCATGTCGCCGACCTTGCAACAGCGCCAGCAGTTGTTCGACGCCCAGGTCAACCTCCTGCGCAGCGCGCCGCGCGGCTTCGTGGTCGGCAGCGCCGACACGCTCACGCCGGACAGCCCGTGGCGCCCCGTCAACGTGCGGCGGCTGATGTGCCTGCTGCGGCGCCTCGCGCTCAGGCGCGGCGCCACGTACGTCTTCGAGCCCAACGGCGACACCTTGCGGCGCACGGTCGAACGCGGCTTCGAGACAGTGCTGGACGACCTGTTCCGGCGCGGCGCTTTCGCCGGTGCGCAAGCCGAAGCCGCCTATCGCGTCGTGACGGGCGACGAGCTGAACACCCCACGGCGCCGCGACCTCGGTCAGTTCTGGATCGAGCTCAAGGTGGCGCCCGCGCTGCCCATGAGCTTCCTGACCGTGCGCCTTGCGCGCAGCGGCGAGCGCCTGGTCTCCCGCGAGGTGCACTGACATGCCCGCCGTGCCGTTCACCGCCTTCAACTTCGCCGTGGAGATCGTTCCCGATGGCGCCTCGTCGCCGCTGGTGAGCGCCTCGTTCGCCGAGTGCGACGGGCTGGAGATGGGCATGGAGGTCAAGACCATCCGCGAAGGCGGCAGCAACGACCGCCAGATCCGCCTCGCCGGCCCCGCCACCTATGGCCAGCTGACGCTGAAGCGCGGCATGACCGAGGCCAGCTTCGAGCTGTGGAAGTGGATGGGCGACAGCGTGGCCGATCCCAGCCTGCGGGCCCAGGCCGAGGTGGTGCTGCTCGGTGCGGACGGCGCGCAAGAGCGCGCGCGCGTCGTGCTCCAGCGCTGCCTCCCGGTCAAGCTCAAGGTACCCGCACTCAACGCCAAGGACGGCGCCGTCGCGGTGGAAGAGCTGCAGCTCGCGTACGAGCGTCTGACCGTCAAGCGAGGTGGTTAGCGATGCCGCGACAGAACAACGCCAAGGCGCAGTTGGTCGAGCTCGACGAGCAACTCCAGAACGACCTGAGCGGCGGCAAGAGCGTCACGGTTCAGTTCAACCCGGAATCGCTCAAGCTCACGTTCGCCAACCAGATTCAGAACAACGCCACCAGCAACACCGGGGGTACGGAAGGTGGCTCGGGCGGCGGCTCGGCCGATCAGGCGCAGGGCACCCAGGGGCGCCAGTTCGTCGGCGCCGGAACCACCAAGCTCGCCGTGCAGCTCTGGTTCGACGTGAACGCCGTGGGCGAGGGCGAGGACCGCGTGGACGACGTGCGGCGCCTCACGCAGGAGGTCATCTACTTCATCACGCCCAAGGAAGCGAAGTCCGACCCCACCAAGTTCCTGCCGCCGGGGGTGCGCTTCTCGTGGGGCTCGTTCCTGTTCAAGGGTCTGGTGGACGGCATCGAGGAGACGATCGACTTCTTCTCGCCCGAGGGCAAACCACTGCGCGCCACGATCTCGATGACGCTGTCGCAGCAGACCATCCTCGTCTCCAAGTTCAGCGGCTCGGGGCGCATTCCAGGCCGGCCGCGTGCACCCGGCACCTCGTCGCTGACGCCGGCGGCGGCCGGCAGCACCTTGCAGGGACTGGCCGGTGCAGCGGGTGCTGCGGGCTTGGATTGGCAAAGCGTCGCGGCCGCCAATGGTATCGAGAATCCGCGCCAGCTGGTGCCCGGCCAGTTGCTGGATTTGTCGTTGCAGGCACCGCGCCTGCCGTTCTGAAGCGAGGACCACGATGCCCGTCGTCATCAACGAGTTCGAAGTGGTGGATACGGCGCCCGCCGAGGCG
>JAEUMX010000340.1 GCA_016791285.1 Burkholderiales bacterium | reverse complement strand
TGAACGGACTTTTCATCGCGCTCGGCGCGACGACCAAGAAGACGCGGGATGCACTCGCCCGGAAGGTGGGACTCGGGCAGACCACGCTACCGCGCCGCGTGATACAGATCGCGATCACGTTCTCGCTGTTCGTCTTCGGGGTGATCTTCTTTCGCTCCGCATCGCTCGGCGAAGCGTGGTACATCGTCACCCACCTCTTTGCCGATATCGACGTCTGGGGCGACAAGCACTACTGGCGGGAGGCGTTTTCCTACCGCAGCGTGGGCCTGGACGACGACGAGCTCAGGATCGCCTTCTTCTCCATCTTTGCTCTCGAAGCGGTGCAAGCGGTGCAAAGCCGCGGCAGCGTCCGCGCGATGCTCGCCACCCGACACTGGGCGCTGCGCTGGAGCCTCTACCTCCTGCTCATCTGGGTCATCCTCACCTTCGGCATGTATGTCGAAACGCAGCCCTTCATCTACTTCCAGTTCTGAAAGACGGGTCGGCTCGGACGTCATCAAGCTGCTCGGCCGGCTGGCGCTGCTGACCGCGCTCGTCGCGGGTTCGGCGGCGTTCTTCTTCTGGGGACCGCTGCCCTACAAGCACCAGCTCGCGATGCTGATCGACAAGCGCGTGTTGCTCGACGCGACGCCCGCACCGCGCGTGATCCTGGTCGGCGGGAGCAACCTCATGTTCGGCGTCGACAGCGCGGTGCTGGAGGACGCGCTGGGGCTTCCGGTGGTCAACATGGGGGTCTTCGGCGGTCTCGGCCTGCTGGCGCCGCTCGACGTCATCCTGCCGCACGTCCAGCCCGGCGACACGGTGGTGCTGGTGCCCGAGTACGAGATGCTCTTCACCGGGCTCGCGCCTTTCGATAAGGACTACTACCGGTGGTTCCTGGCGGTCGACCCCAGGGCGGCGTGGCGCTTCTATTACTCCCGCCAGAAGCCGCAGGTGCTGTTGGCGGACTTCCTGATGCTGATGCGCGACAAGCTCGGGGCGCTGTTCGTGATCCCGTTCAAGGGCAATCACTCGCTCGCGGGCAACGGCTATCTTCGCTACGAGCAGGTGGTCAACCGCTTCGGCGACGGCAGCGAGGAGATCCGGCCGGCCGCCCCGGATCAGCTCGCCGGACGCAACAACGTCTATCGGGCAGACGCGTTCAAACACGAGATCGTGGAGCAGCTCAACGACGTCACCGCGCGTTTCAAGGCGCGCGGTGTGCGGGTGCTGCTAACCTTCGGGGTCTTTCCGGAGAGCGAGTACACGCTCAACCAGAAGATCATCGACGCCACGGCCGGGCAGTTGCGCGACGACGGCACGTTCCAGGTCGTCGGCAGCCCCCGCGACTTCCTGTATCCCTATTCAGAGTTCTCCGACTCGGTCAACCATCTGCGGCCGGCCGCCCGGACACTGCGCACGCAGCGGCTGGCAGTCATCCTGGCCGAGGCGGGGGTGGGCAAGGCGCCGCCCGCCGGGGCGCGAGGGGCAGCTCGTTGATCGGCCGGTACCCCGGTCCCGCGGCACTCGACGCGACCGCGACGCGCTACGTGCGCGGGCTCCTGCTCGGTCTCGTCCTGCTGCTCGGGATCACCGCCGCGTTCACGCGCGTGGTGGACCCGTTCTGGTACTTCCGTGACGTCGAGATCGAGGGCTTCAACGCGATCAAGACCAAGTTCCGCCGCTTCGAGCGCAACGTCAAACCGGCCGTGGTGGCGGCGGAGCGGCCCGAGGCGGTGATCCTCGGCAGCTCGTTCGCCGAGATCGGCTTCGATCCGCTGCACCCCGCGCTCACCCGAGACGGCGGGGCGCGGAGCTACAACTTCGCGCTCGCCGGTGCGCCCTGGCAGATGAACTTCTGCGCGCTCGAATACGTGCTCGCGACCACCGCGGCGCGACGCATCGTGCTCGGCATCCATGCGCAGCCGCTGCCCACATTCGACTGCACGGAGAACATCGCCGACATGCGCGAGACGGCGTGGGCCGCGCTGCTCGTGTCGCCGCGCGCCCTCGGGGCCGCGATCGAGACCGTTGCCCATCAACGGCGCACGCAACGCGGCAGCCACACGCGCGAAGGGATGTACTACTACTCGCGCTTCGACCCCGGCGTCGAGCGGCGCTTCGGCCAGTTCTTCGCCTCGATCCTGCACGATGCTCAGGGCTGCAGCTTCGCGAACCTCGAGCGTTCGCTGCAGCACCCCCCGGCGACCCTGGCCGTCGCGAAAGACGCGCCCTTCGATGTCGCTGGGCTCGCGCGCATCGTCGAGAGCGTCTCGGGCCGGGACGTGACGCTGCGTCTCGCGGTCTATCCACGTCACGTGCTCAGCATCGAAACCGATTACCTGTGCGGTCGGCAGATGGACCGCTGGCAGGCGCTGTGGCACCTGGCACGCTTCCTCGAAGAACACCCGCCCGCGGCGCCGGCCTCGGTCGAGATCTGGGATTTCCAGGGCTACGGGCCGTACACGACGGAACCCGTGGCGCCCGGGCTGATGGCTTACTGGCAGGATCCCGAGCATTTCAACTTCGAGTTCGGCAACGTCATGCTGGACTGGATGTTCGGCCGCGTGCCGGGGGCGGGGAAGGGCGTGGACGGGCTCGGCTACCGGGTGACGACCACCACGCTCGCCGCGCGCTACGAGTGGTTCAGCCGGCAGCGGTTCGCCTATCTGGAACGGCACGCGGATACCTGGACCACGCTGGCGCGGCTGCTGCCGCCCGATCTGGTGTCGACCGCCGCAGCGCATTGAGCCACGTGGCGGCACCTCGCCCGGCCGCATATAATTCCACGATTTACGGGCGATTCGGCGCTTTCGCGGCATGCAGCTCTATACCATCGGGGTCAACCACCACACCGCTCCGCTGTCCGTGCGCGAGCAGGTGGCATTCCCGGGCGACGGCGTCGAAACCGCGCTGCGCGATCTGGTCGACCACCGGCCGGTGCATGAAGCCGCCATCGTCTCGACCTGCAATCGCACCGAGCTCTACTGCAACACCGAT
>JAEUMX010000452.1 GCA_016791285.1 Burkholderiales bacterium | reverse complement strand
CTGATCCGCTTCGACCGCGAGCAGTACACGTGGAAGAGCGACTCGTCGCAGCTCCTGAGTCGACGCCAACTGCGCTGGGGTTCGAACCTTTTCCATGTCGGCATCCTCGGCATCTTTTTCGGGCACCTCTTCGGATTGCTGACACCGGTCGAGATCTGGCACGCGGTCGGCGTGAGCGCGCCGGCCAAGCAGATGCTCGCGATCGTCGCGGGTGGCGTATTCGGCGCGATGTGCTTCGTCGGGCTTGCGATGCTGATTCACCGCCGCCTCACCGTGGACCGCGTCCGCGCAACGACGAAGCCGATGGACCTGGTCGTCCTGTTCCTGATCCTGGTGCAGCTCGCTCTCGGCCTCGTGAGCATCACTGTCTCCTGGGCGCATCGCGATGGCGGCGAGATGGTGAAGCTCATGACGTGGGCGCAGCACATCGTCACCTTTCGCGCCGATGCCGCGACCTTCGTGACCGACGTCTCGCCGATCTTCCAGCTGCATCTTCTGCTCGGGATGACGATCTTCCTCGTGTTCCCGTTCTCGCGGCTGGTTCACATCTGGAGCGGCTTCGGCTCGCTCGCGTATCTGGCGCGTCCGTACCAGATCGTGCGCGGGCGCAGCTAAAGTCGGTCGAGCGTGGAACGGCGACGAAGGAGCATATATATCCATACGGGTTGAGCTAGATCAAGATCGGTGCGCGGCAGGTGGGGTGTAATGCCTTATTTCCGGGCCGAACCGTGGATCATTCCCGTTTTCCCGCACTCGTCATCAAGAGCCGACGCCTGCTCCCGATCGTGCAGGGCGGCATGGGCGTCGGCGTGTCGGGCCACCGCCTCGCCGGGCACGTCGCGCGCCACAACGCGATCGGCACCATCGCGAGCGTCGATCTGCGCCGGCACCACGACGACCTGATGGCGCAGACCGGGCGCTGCCGCGACCGCGCGGCGATCGAGCGCGCCAACCTCGTGGCGCTTGACCGGGAGATCCGGGCCGCGCGCGACATCGCCGACAGTCAGGGCATGATCGCCGTGAACGTGATGCGTGCCGTCTCGCAGTACGCCGACTACGTGCGCCAGTCCTGCCAGAGCGGCGCCGACGCGATCGTCATGGGCGCCGGACTGCCGCTCGACCTGCCGGACCTCACTTCGGACTTTCCAGACGTAGCGTTGATCCCGATCCTCTCGGATGCACGGGGTGTTGCCATCCTGCTGAAGAAGTGGCAGCGAAAGAATCGGCTGCCGGATGCGATCGTGCTGGAGCATCCTCGCCATGCAGGGGGACACCTCGGGGCTGCGAACGAAGCGGACGTGAACGACGGGCGTTTCGATTTCGAGGTGGTGATCCCGGCCGTGCTCGAGCTATTTCGGGAGCTTGGAATCGAGCGCGAGCGCATCCCGCTGATACCGGCCGGAGGCATCAACAGCCACGAGAAGTTCGCGTCGATGCTCGCGCTTGGTGCCGCAGGGGTTCAACTCGGGACGCCGTTTGCCGTAACCGAGGAGGGCGACGCGCACCCCAACTTCAAGCGCGTGCTGGCCGACGCGAAGCCGGAAGATATCGTCACCTTCATGAGCGTGGCGGGACTGCCGGCACGCGCGGTGCGCACACCCTGGCTCACGCGCTATCTGAAGCGGGTGGACCAACTGCGCGCCCACGCTGCCGAAAAGGCACACAAGTGTACGCTGGCCTGGGATTGTCTGATCCAGTGCGGGTTGCGCGACAACATCGCGAAGTTCGGACAGTTCTGCATCGACAACCAGCTCGCCGCCGCGCTCCGGGGTGATGTCGAGAAAGGCCTCTTCTTCCGCGGCTCCGAGCCGCTCCCGTTCGGCGCCGCGATTCGTCCGGTGCGCGAGCTTCTCGCCTATTTCCTGACCGGGCAGAAGCCGGAGGCGCTGGTGGCGTGATGTGCGCGACTGCGAGCCTTCAGGCCTCCGCGCGATCGCCGGGGTGCGGCTTGTGGTTGGCGTCTGCATCGCGCGCGAGCTCTACCAGACGGGTAAGGTCGCCCGTGCAGACGCCGCCCTTGCATTGTGTAAGGACGCCCGCGCGCCTGAACTGCGCGACGATGCGGCTCGCGGATTCGGTCGTGATGCCGAGGATGGCGCCCATGTCCTCGCGGCTGATCAGCGTGACGGATTGCGTGCCGTCGTTGCGGGCAAGGAAGAACAGCAGACGCGCCACGCGTCCATGCGCGGAGCCGGTGGAGAGATTGGTGAGCACAGCCTCCGCTTCGCTCAGCGAGCGCTGGAACTGTCGCAGCAGTTGCCGATGGAAGTCGGGCACCTCGCGCTCGAGTTGCTCGAGCAGTTCGACCGACACGCGACACAGATGACCGCGCGTGAGCATCATCGCCGTATGGTGGTACGGATCGGCGAAGAGCGCCTCGAGGCCCGCCGTGTCGCCTGGCTTGAGGATGCGCACGATGCGCTCGTCGCCGTTCGGGAGGTAGTGCGAAAGCTTGAGCAGCCCGTGCCGCACCACGTACACGACCGGGCTCTTCTCGCCGGTCTGGTAGACAGTCGCGCGCGACGGATAGGCGAGATGGTCGATTCCCTGCAACACCTCGCCCGCCCGGTGCTCGGAGAGTCCGGCGAACAGATCGAGCGCGCGCACCGGACACGGCCCGCACGCGATCTCGGTATCGGGGTGCATATGTGGCGACCGAAACGTTCTCTCGTTGGGAGCCATTTCTCTGCCCTTCTGGCTGCTGCGTCCTCCGCGCCCGACCGAATTCCGATGCAGTGAGAAATATAATATTCGGAATCAGAAGATAAATTGCGATATCTCAATGACAATTCTAGCGCGCTTCCGTAATCTGCGAGCGGTTTGTGCAACAGCGCGTTCTGCAGACATCGGATGCAGCGGCGGACCGCAGACAAGCGTCTCGCCAGAGGAGGGAATATGAGTCGCACTCAATCTGAATCGCCAGCACGTCGCCGCGTCCGCGCGAGCAACACACCGCCGGACACACCGACCTCCGCTGCCCCGACGACGCGGCGTCGGTCAGCGACTGCAACCCCGCAGTCCGATGCCGACGCTGGCACGACACCAGTGGCATCGGGCGAGCGCGACCGCATGATCGCTCAAGCCGCGTACTACCGCGCAGAACGACGCGGATTCGCCGGAGACGAGGGGGAGCGGCAGCAGGACTGGCTGGAGGCAGAGGCAGAGATCGATCGAGCTATCGCCAGCGGTGCACGCGGCAATGGCGGGAACTGAAGCAGTAAAGTCCGAAGCATCGACAGGGGGGAAAAATGAGCGTCACGATAAACGATTTCGATAGCGGCGTCCGACTCGTCATCAGCGGCACCTTGGATGCGGCATCGGTAGACCAGGCGATCACGGCCTGCCACCAACTGCGCGATACGTCGTGGGATCGGCTCGAGGTCGAACTCGTCGGCAGCAACCAGGTCGAGGTCGAAGGTCTGGAACTCCTGCTCATGCTGCAGGAGCGGGCGCGCGAGAAGCGCAGCAGCCTCAAGCTGGTCTCCTGCGATCCGGAAGTCAGACGCAAGCTCGATATCGCCGGATTCCGGCGCCGTTTCGTCATCTCGGAGAGCAAGCCATCCCGGCATTGAGCGCCAGGCAGGCCCGGGAGGTCGGCGCGCGCGGCATCGGGCAGGCAGTAGTGCAGTTTCGCTTGCGCGGCACGGCGAATCGCGGGACGATCTCGATCCTGCATCGACCGGGGAGAAGCGAATGATCAAGCACGTGCTCGTTCCCATCGACGGCTCCGAGCTGGCTGGCAAGTCGGCTGCGCACGCGGTCGCGCTTGCCAAGGCGCTCAAGGCCAAGGTGACGGCGTTCCACGCATATCCCGAGTACCGGGCGGTGCTGCTCTACGAATACGTGGGTCCGGTGAACGCGATGAGCCGCAGGGATTACGTGGCGGCGGCGAAGGAAACCGCAGAAGGCTATCTCGCGAAAGTCACGAAGGCGGCGCGCGCCGCCGGCCTGGAGACCGACAGCGTGACGGTCGCGAGCGATTACCCCCATGAGGCGATCATCCGGGCCGCGAAAAGGAAAGGCTGCGATCTGATCATCATGGCGTCGCATGGTCGCCGCGGTGTGTCGGGTCTGCTGCTCGGGAGCGTGACGCAAAAGGTGTTGACGCATTCGAAGATCCCGGTGCTCGTCGTGCGCTAGAGTCCGCCGTAGCAGACTGGGTACCGATGAGCGCAGCGACGACATGAGCATCGGCGAAATCTGCACCCGCGAGGTCGTGACCGTGCCCGCCTCCACCAGCATCGAAGCTGCGGCGGAATTGATGCGGCGTCACCATGTCGGCGATCTCGTTGTCGTCGAAGAGCGCGGCGGGAAGCAGATTCCGCTTGGCATAGTCACCGACCGCGACATCGTGGTGGAGGTGGTCGCGGTCGGACTCGACCCCAAGGTGCTCAGCGTGGGCGAGATCATGGCGCAGGAACTCGTGACCGGCGCGGAGGACGACGGCATTCTGGACACGCTGCAGATCATGCGCGCGAAGGGGGTGCGGCGACTGCCGATCCTGGCCGAGGACGGGAGCCTGCTCGGGATCGTCACGGTGGACGACCTGATCGAGGTCTTCGCCGAAGAGCTCACCGATCTCGCGCGGGTCATCTCGCGTGGGCGCGCGCGCGAAGAAAAGAGCCGGATCTGACGCTCAGGGAAGCGGTGCGCTGACGCCGCGGTCCGTCTCGCGCGCCAACTGCACGAGGCGCGGAGAAATCTCGGCGGAATACGCGAGGCAGGTCGGGGCGAGCGCACGCAGCGCATCCGGCAGGGTCGCCAGCGCACGGGCAGCCCGCTCCCGCGCCGCGGCAAGGCTGACGGGTGTTTCGAGGCGCAGGCCGTCGCGCATGATCGGGACCACGAGCGGTTCTCCCGGCTGCACGTCATCTTCAGTCGTCACCACGTCGCCTGCCATGCGGCCATCCGTTCCGTAACGGCGAAACACCTGTTTGCGGCCAGGCCACGTGGCTTTGCCTTCCGAACGCTTGCGCCGCGCTCGTCCAGCGTACTCCACCAGCTTGTACGCGCAGTCGAGATACGGTGCATCAGCGGATGTATCGAGCCGAGTACCCACGCCGAAGCCATCGATTGGCGCGCCCGTTGCCAGCAGTCGCTGGATCTCGCCCTCATCCAGATTGCCGCTGCAGACGATCCGAATGTGACCGAGGCCCGCCGCGTCGAGGATGCGACGAACGCGCTTCGCCAAGTCCGCGCGGTCACCGCTGTCCAGCCGGACCGCGCGGATATGGATGTTGTCCGCCGCGAGACGAGGGGCGAGCGCAGCGACCTTTCCGGCGGCGGCCTCCGTGTCATAGGTGTCGATGAGCAGCGTCACGTTCTCCGGCTGTGACCGGGCGTACCGCTCGAAGGCGGACTCCTCCGTTACATGCGCCTGAATATAGGAGTGCGCCAAGGTGCCGAAGATGGGGATCTCGAAATCGCGCGCCGCCTGCACCGTGGCTGTCCCGGAGAATCCGGCGAGGTAGGAAGCCCGGGCGGCGAGCAGCCCCGCCTCGGCGCCATGCGCGCGGCGCAGACCGAAGTCGAGGAGCAGCTTGCCGGGCGCCGCAAGCACGCAGCGCGCTGCCTTCGCAGCGATCATCACTTCGAATTGCAGCAGGTTGATGATGCGCGTTTCCACCAACTGCGCTTGCGCGATCGGCGCCGTCACACGAAGGATCGGTTCGTCCGGAAAGAAGATCGTGCCTTCCGGCATGGCGTGAACATCGCCTCGGAAGCGCAGCATGCCGAGGTAATCGAGAAACGCGGGCTTGAACCGTCGGGTCGAGGCAAGCCAGTCGAGGTCGTCCTGGGTGAAACGCAACGCCTCGAGATGCTCGAGGACCTGTGCCAATCCCGCGCTCATCAAGAAGTTGCGATTGCGCGGCAGCTTCCGCACGAAGAACTCGAAGACTGCCGTCTCCTCCAGGCCTTCGTCGAAGTAGGCCTGGAGCATGGTGAGCTGGTACAGGTCGGTGAGGAGGGCGCCTGCGGGAAAGGTCAAGCTGCGACGGCGTCCAGGCGGGCCGATTTCGCGCCGCGCCGCCGCATCTCCTCGAGCGCGCGCTCGCCGTTGCCGGGATCGAGGTCGACCGCGCAGACCGCGTCCTCGAGCACTAGCACTCTGAAACCCAGGCGCAGGGCGTCACGCACCGTGAAGAGCACACAGTATTCGGTTGCCAGGCCGCCGACGAATAACCTGCGGGTGCCGAGATCGCGCAGGCGCGCACAGAGTTCGGTACCTTCGAACGCGGAGTAGGCTTCCTGCTCGGACGTCGTCGCCTTGGAAACGACGAGCGTGTCACAGGGAAGCCTCAGGTTGGAAGCGAACGCTGCACCCTGCGTGCCGGCAATGCAATGCGGTGGCCAGACTCCGCCGCGCATCTCGAACGAGCAGTGGTTCCGAGGATGCCAGTCACGACTCGCGATGATTGGAAGTCCACGGTCGTGAAACGCCGCGATGTAGCGGTTGATGACGTGAATCGCTTCATTGCCGCCGGCAACGCCGAGACAGCCGCCGGGCAGGAAGTCGTTCTGGACGTCGATGATGAGCAACGCATCACCGGGATGCGGCTCTATGGCATTCATTGCGCGATGATCGTCTGGACGCATGGGGCTCTTATTGCACCCCTACCGAGAATGATAGCAGAAGCGGCGTGCGATCAGCGGTATCGTGTGCGATGATTCACTCGAACACGAGGAGGCGGTGTTCACGGTTCGAGCCAAGCTCCTATTTCTCAAGGCAGAGCCGATTTGCTATCCTTACGGCCACCCCTTCGGTGGCAAAACTTCCCGCGTGCAATCCGTCGATCTTCACGCCCATTCCACGGCGTCCGATGGGCTATTGAGCCCTCCTTCCCTGATTCGAAGAGCCGCGGAGAGGGGCGTTGACGTTCTTGCGCTGACCGACCATGACGTCACGAGCGGTATCGACGAAGCGCGAGCCGTTGCCCACGCGTACGGCGTTCACTTGATCGCCGGTGTTGAGATCTCCGTGACGTGGCAGGGGAAGACGATCCATGTCGTCGGACTCCGCGTCGACCCCGCATGCGCACGGTTGCAGACCGGGCTCGCAGCCGTTCGAAGCGGACGACGAGCGCGAGCCGAGCGCATGGCGGCGGATCTGGCGCGCGTCGGGATCGAAGGGAGCTTTGCCGGCGCGGTGCATCACGCTGCCAATCCAGACTTTATCGGCCGCTTGCACTTCGCGCGCTATCTCGTCGAATCGGGTCTGGCTTCGGATGCGCACGACGTGTTCAGACGCTACCTCGCGGAAGGCAGGCCCGGCTTCGTGGAACACCATTGGGCGAATCTCGAGGACGCGGTGGGGTGGATTCGTGGGGCAGGTGGCGAAGCGGTGATCGCTCACCCGGGTCGATACCGACTGAGCGAGGAAAAGCTTGCGCAATTGCTGACAGAGTTTCGAGACCTGGGGGGTACTGGCGTCGAGATCGTGGCGCCGAGCCATCGTCCAGACCAGTGCGCGGCACTGGCCAGGCTCTGCCGCACGCTCGAACTGAAGGCTTCGCTTGGATCCGATTTCCACGGACCCGGCGAGCAGCGCTTCGACCTTGGCCGGCTGCCGATGCTCCCCTCTGGCGTGCGCCCCATCTGGGAAGGCTGGGGTTTGGCTCCAGCGGTGGCGGCAGCCTACTGAATACTGAACCGTCGCGAAATGCCCGCGCTGCCGCGCCGCGCCCCGGACACCATGACCCAATTCTTCAGCATTCACCCCGCCAATCCGCAGCCCCGCCTGATTAGGCAGGCGGCGGAACTGGTTCGCAGCGGAAAGGTGATCGCCTACCCCACCGATTCCTGTTACGCGCTCGGATGCCGGCTCGACGATCGCGAGGCCATAGAGCGCATACGCGCCATTCGCGCCCTGGACGCCAAGCATCACCTCACGCTCGTGTGCCGCGATCTCTCGGAGGTCGCCCGCTACGCGCGTGTTGACAACCGGCAGTTTCGGCTCCTGAAGAGCGCCACGCCCGGCAGCTACACGTTCATCCTCGAGGCAACGCGGGAAGTTCCGAAGCGCCTTCAGCACCCGCGGCGCAATACGATAGGACTGCGCGTGCCCGATCATCCAGTGGCGCAGGCGCTGCTCGGCGAACTCGACGAGGCCATCCTGAGCACGAGCCTGGTGCTGCCGGGGGACGAGTTGCCGCTGAACGATGCCGAGGAGATCCGCGAACGGCTCGAAGGACAGGTCGACCTGATCATCGACAGCGGCGCCTGCGGTTTCGAGACGACCACCGTGGTGGATCTAACCGGAGCAGGACCGCAGGTTCTGCGCGCGGGCAAGGGTCAGCTCGGCGTCTTCGGCCTCGCGTGAGCATGGACGCCGACCTCATTCGCACGATCTCGATCTTTGCTCTGCCGCTGGTGTTCGCCATCACCCTGCACGAGGCTGCACACGGCTACGTGGCCAAGCATTTCGGCGACCTCACGGCGTATGCCCAGGGGCGCGTGAGCCTGAATCCGCTGCGCCATGTCGATCTCGTCGGGACCATCATCGTGCCACTGGTGATCCTGACGCTCAGCCACTTCGCGGGAAGCAGCATCCTCTTTGGATGGGCCAAGCCGGTCCCCGTGAACTTCGGCAATCTGCGCAATCCGAAGCAGAACATGCGCTGGGTGGCAGCCGCAGGCCCCGGTGCGAACTTCGCCATGGCGCTCTTCTGGGCCGCCACCCTGAAGGCGGGAACGATCGCGCCGGACGCCTACTTCTCGCAGCCCATGATCTGGATGGGGGCAGCCGGCATTCTCGTGAACGTGGCGCTCGCCGTGCTGAATTTGATGCCACTGCTGCCATTGGACGGGGGGCGCATCGTGGTGTCGCTGCTGCCGCCACGACTGGCCTACCGGTTCTCGCTGCTGGAGCCGTACGGGATGGTGATCCTGCTCGTCCTGCTGTTCACGGGCGTGCTGGGTTTCGTGCTTTGGCCGATCATCGTCAGCCTGGTCGCGGGCGTAGGCGCATTGATCCGGTTTCCAGAGTTGCTCGGCCTGATCTCTCGCCTCTAGCAAGGAGGGTTGTCGCGCGATGTTCGCAGACAGGGTGTTGTCGGGGATGCGGCCCACCGGGACACTGCACCTCGGTCACTACCACGGGGTGCTCAAGAACTGGGTCACGCTCCAGCACGAATATCAGTGCCTTTTCTTCGTCGCTGACTGGCATGCGCTCACCACCCATTACGAGACCCCGGCGATCATCGAGAAAAGCGTCTGGGACATGGTCGTCGACTGGCTGGCAGCCGGGGTGGATCCCGCCCAGGCGGTCCTCTTCATTCAGTCCCGCGTGCCGGAGCACGCCGAGTTGCATCTGCTGCTGTCGATGATCACACCGCTGTCGTGGCTGGAGCGCGTGCCTTCCTACAAGGATCAACAAGAGAAATTAGGTGAGAAAGATCTTGCAACATACGGTTTTCTTGGCTATCCACTACTCCAAGGCGCGGACATTCTGATCTATCGGGCGAACCTGGTTCCAGTTGGCGAGGATCAGGTGCCACACATTGAGTTCACGCGGGAGATCGCGCGTCGATTCAATCACCTCTACGGCCGCGAGCCGGGGTTCGAAGAGAAGGCAGAGCTAGCGACCAGAAAGCTCGGAGCGAAGCGCGCCAAGTTGTACCGTGACCTGCGCGTTCGGTATCAACAGGACGGCGACGGCGAAGCGCTCGACGCGGCGAGAGCGTTGCTCGATGAAGCCCAGAACCTCTCCATAGGCGACCGCGAGCGGTTGTTCGGCTATCTGGAAGGCGGCGGCAAGATGATCCTGGCGGAGCCGCACGCGCTTCTGACAGCCGCACCCCGCATGCCGGGTCTGGACGGGCAAAAAATGTCGAAGTCGTACAACAATACGATTACGATGCGCGAGGATGAAGATACGGTTGCGCGCAAGGTGCGCACGATGCCGACGGATCCCGCGCGAGTTCGGCGCTCCGATCCAGGTGAGCCGGAGAAGTGCCCAGTCTGGCCGCTGCACCTCGTCTACTCGGACGACGAGCGTCGACGCTGGGTGCAGGAGGGATGCCGCAGTGCCGGCATCGGTTGTCTGGAGTGCAAGCAACCGGTGATCGACGCCGTCCTCGCCGAGCAGCGGCCGATGCGCGCGCGCGCCGAGTACTATCTGCAGGACCCGACGCTGGTGCGAAACATCATCGAGGACGGCTGCGAACGGGCGCGCAAGCTCGCCGCCGAAACCATGCGCGAGGTGCGCCAGGCGATGGGCGTGGAGTACGACTGAGTAGATGCTGGTGGCGGGAGACAATGTCACAAGCGATCGAGTCGATTGACGGCGGGGAATTGACACCCATTGGGCGCATGCGGGGTGAGCCCATACTGGAGCTGCCGCACGATCTCTTCATTCCGCCCGATGCGCTCGAAGTTTTTCTCGAGACGTTCGAAGGGCCGCTCGACCTGCTCCTGTACTTGATCCGCCGCCAGAATCTGGATGTGCTCGACATTCCGATGGCCGAGCTGACCCGGCAGTACATGGGATACGTGGACATGATGCGCTCGCATCAGCTCGAGCTTGCGGCGGAGTATCTGCTGATGGCTGCGCTCCTGGTCGAGATCAAGTCCCGCATGCTGCTTCCCAAACCCCGGGCCGAGCGCGAAGAAGAGGATCCGCGCGCGGCCCTGGTGCGGCGGCTGCTGGCTTACGAGCAGATGAAGCTCGCAGGTCGCAGACTCGATGAGCTGCCGCGCGCCGGACGTGATTTCGCGCTGGTGCAGGTTTACGTCGAGCACGCGACCGTGACGCGGCTGCCGCATGTGTCCCCCGATGACCTCAAGGCAGCGTGGCTGGGATTGCTCGCACGCGCAAACGTCAATCGGCACCACCGGGTCACGCGCGAGCAGCTCTCGGTACGTGACCACATGACGCGAATCCTGCGACGTTTGCAGGATCTGCGCTTTGCGGCCTTCGCAGACCTGTTTCGACGGGAGGCCGGCGTGCCGGAGCTGGTCGTGACATTTCTCGCGGTACTCGAGCTCGCTCGCGAGACGCTCATCGAGGTCCAGCAACAGGGCGCGTACGCACCGATTTACGTGAGATTGAGAGATGCATGCGCCGCTGTATGACGTGTTGGAGGTAAAGCGCATCCTCGAGGCGGCGTTGCTTACGACCCAGGAGGCACTCTCGGTCGCGGACCTGCGCAAGCTGTTCGAAGATCAGTTGAGCGCGGATACTCTGCGCAAGGTACTGGATGAGCTGCGTGGCGAGTGGAACGGTCGCGGCGTGGAGTTGATCCAGGTCGCGAGCGGCTGGCGATTCCAGTCGCGTTCAGAGTATCAGGTATTTCTCGATCGGCTAAGCCCGCAGCGCCTCCCCCGGTACTCGCGCGCCGTCCTGGAGACGCTCGCGATCATCGCTTATCGCCAGCCCGCTACACGCGGTGACATCGAGAACATACGTGGCGTGACGGTCTCGTCTGGCGTGCTAAAGGCGCTGGAAGCGCGAGGGTGGATCGAGGTGGTGGGGCATCGCGAAGTCCCTGGACGGCCCGCGCTGTACGCGACGACCAGAGCGTTTCTGGACGATCTTGCCTTGAGATCGCTCGATGAGCTGCCGGTGCTGGACGACCTTGGCACGCTGGTGGATGCTAATGGCAATGAGACTTCGCAGTTGCCCGAGTTGGTGGTGACCGAGAACGGCTCGCCAGATGAAGGTAGTTCTCCTCGCGAACCCTAAGGGCGGCAGCGGCAAGACCACTGTCGCAATCAATCTTGCGGCAGCGCTTGCCGCTCGCGGCGAACGGGTCTATCTCTGGGATTTCGATCGCCAGAAGTCGGCGCTGGAATGGCTGTCCCTGCGGCCCGCGACGCTGCCCGTGATTCGACGGCTGGACGGCCGGAGACCGGACGAGGACCGCGGGGTCGGGAATTCGGGGTGGATGGTCCTGGATTCGCCCGCTGGCCTGCATGGCAAGAATCTCGAGCACGCGCTCAAGGCTGCCGGGAAGGTGATCGTGCCCGTGCAACCTTCGGTCTTCGATATGGCAGCGACGCGGGATTTCATTCGACAGCTGTTGCTGGAAAAGGCGGTACGGAAGCAGCGGACCTTCGTCGCCATCGTCGGGGTTCGGGTCGATGCACGAACCAAGGCGGCCGCGACTCTGCAAGGATTCCTCGCGCAGTACGATCTGCCAGTGCTGGCATGTCTACGTGACACTCAGCTATATCCGAATGCCGCGTTCACGGGACGCAGCGTGATCGATCTCCCCTTGTCACAGACGGAGCAGGAGATCGAGCAATGGTCACGGATTCTCGACTGGGTCGTTGGCAGTCCAGAAGCGTGACTTGTATGCACTGTCGGTATGGGGTGGGTTGGCGTTACTCCTTGTTGGTTCGGCGTTCGGGTTGACGCTAATTTGCTAGGTTGGCTATAATTCCAAGTCTTGATTCCGGACGCGGGGTGGAGCAGTCTGGCAGCTCGTCGGGCTCATAACCCGAAGGTCGTAGGTTCAAATCCTGCCCCCGCAACCATCCTTCTTTTCGTTCTTTAACAATTTGTAGCCGATAGGTGTGGGTGCTTGGTGCTCTGAAGGGGTGCTGGCGGGTGAGGCGTTTTGGTTTTCCTGATCTGGGTGAGACTGGATGGGGGGCTGGGGTGCTTTGTCTGCTTGCAGGGCTTTAGGCATTGAAGTGCTTGCACGGTAAGGAACCGATCTGGGTGCTGGAAGGTGCCTGGAGGGTTTTACTTGTGTGCGAGCTATAGG
>JAEUMX010000321.1 GCA_016791285.1 Burkholderiales bacterium | reverse complement strand
CGTGCGCCGAATCCGACGTCGCATCTGCTTCGGGAGGAGATCGAACGCGACTTCGGTGTGCGCGCCGTCTACTGCAGTGCCGACCTTTCCGATCCGGCGCAGGTGGGCGAGCTCATCGCGGTGGCCGAACGCGAATTCGGTGCGGTGGACATTCTCGTCAACAATGCAGGCATCCAGCATGTGGCGGCGGTCGACGCCTTTCCGCCCGAGATGTGGGAGAAGGTGATCGCGGTCAATCTCTCGTCCGCGTTTTATGCCATTCGCGCAGTGCTCCCCGGAATGAAGCGCCGCGACTGGGGGCGCATCGTCAACATCGCGTCCGCCCATGGTCTCGTCGCGTCACCCTTCAAGTCGGCCTACGTCGCGGCCAAGCACGGCATGCTCGGCCTCACCAAGACCGTCGCACTGGAGACCGCCGAGACCGGCATCACCTGCAACGCGATCTGCCCCGGTTACGTGCGCACGCCGCTGGTGGAGGGGCAGGTCGAGGATCAGGCGAAGGTGCACAAGCTCTCGCACGAGCAGGTGATCCGCGACGTGATCCTCGCGGCGCAACCCAGCAAGCGCTTCGTGGAGCCGGAAGAACTCGGCGCGCTCGCGGTGCTCCTGTGTAGCGACGCCGGCCGGTCCATCACCGGCGCAGCGTTGCCCGTCGACGGGGGGTGGACGGCGCGGTAGGGAATACCGCCTCCGGCATCCTCGCGGCGTACTGCACTGCACAAATCGCTGCGATCTCTATAGAATCCGGGGTGATTCGCCCTTACCCGGAGTTCTGTCTGCATCATGGACTGCCCCATTCCGCTCGGTAGCTGGCTATTGCGAACGTTTGAACGACTGCTTCCGAGAAACGCCGAGCAAAGGGCGGCAGGGTGATGCGATCCTACGTCCGGAACCGGGTGGAGAAGCCCGCGCTCAGTCCGCAGTAGCGTGTGCCTCGTCGGCCTGGTGCCGTGCCTGCTCTTCCATCACCAGTGCAGTGAGCTCGCGCTTCAGCGCATTGAACTCCTGGCTCGCGGTGTCGCGTGGTCGCGGCAGGGTCACCCGGACGATGCGCTTCACCGTGCCGGGGCGATAGGTCATCACCACCACCCGGTCGGCGAGGTAGATCGACTCCTCGATGCCGTGGGTGACGAAGAGCACGGTCTTCCGGTCTTCGGCCCAGATGCGCAGCAGTTCGTCCTGCAGCGAGCGCCGCGTGAGCGCATCGAGCGCGCCGAAGGGCTCGTCCATGAGGAGTAGCGGCGGATCGATCGCGAGCACGCGTGCGATGGCCACACGCTGCCGCATGCCACCGGAGAGGTCCTTGGGAAAGCGATCGCGAAAGTCCGAGAGACCCAGCTTCGCCAGCAGCCGGTCCACGATGGCGCGGATGCGTTCGGGGGGATCCTGCCTCACTTCCAGCCCGAACGCGATGTTGCGCTCCACCGTCATCCAGGGGAAGAGCGCGTACTCCTGAAAAACCATCGCCCGTTCCGGGCCCGGTCCGACGACTGGCTGGCCGAGCGCCGTGAGCTCGCCAGAGGTGGGCTGGTCGAAGCCGGCCACGGCGTTCAGGAGCGTGGACTTGCCGCAGCCGGACGGGCCGAGCAGGCAGACGAACTCGCCCGCCGCGACGTCGAGGTCGATGCCCTGGAGAGCCGTCACTTCTCGTCCACCGGTGCGAAAGATCTTCCCCACGCCGCGGCAGCGGATGGTCACGGCGCCTGCGGCGGCGTCTGCCACGGCGACGGTGCTCGGGGCGCGTGCGCTCACCCGTCTACCCCGCGGTGCCAGCGCAGCAGCCAATGGTTGAGCCGGCTCATGCCGAAGTCGATCGCGAGACCGCACAGGCCGATCGTGATCATCCCGGCGATGACCTTGTCCGACCAGAAATACTCGCGCGCCTCCAGGATGCGATAGCCCAGACCGGAGTTCACCGCGATCATTTCCGCCACGATCACGACGATGAACGCGACGCCGATGCCCACGCGTACGCCCGTGAGAATGTAGGGCATGGCGGCTGGAACCATGATGCGCCAGAAGAGCGTCCACTCGCCCGCGCCGAGGTTGCGCGCCGCGCGCAGGTAGATGGCGTCCACCGCGCGCACGCCGGCGATCGTGTTCATCAGCACGGGGAAGAAGGCGCCGAGCGAGATGAGGAAGTAGGCGGGCGGGTTACCCAGCCCGAACCAGAGGATAGCGAGCGGGATGTAGGCGATCGGCGGGATTGGCCGCAGGATCTGCAGGATGGGGTTGAAGAGCTCGTAGATCAGCGGACGCGCACCCATGAGCAGGCCGAACGGCAGCGCCAGCCCGGCCCCGATCCCGAAGCCCACGACGATGCGCGTGAGCGAGGCAAGCACGTCGTGCGGCAACTCGCCGGAGATCGCCCACGCGAGCCAGCTTCCCGCCGACGGGTCGTAGGGCGCCATGGGCAGCAAATAGGACCACCAGCGCAGCGCCACGGCCGACGGTGACGGCAGGATGAGCGGCGTCACCCAGCCCAGCAGCGAAACCGCCTCCCAGGCGAACAGAATCGCTGCCGGGACCGCTACCAGCCTCGCCAGGCCGGCCACGCGCCCCGCTGCAGCCACTACTTCACGCCCAGCTTGGTCTTGGCCTGTTGCAGGGGGTCGAGCTTCACCCAGTCGGTGGCCTTCGGCGCGGCCGCCATCTTGCCCACGCCGTACTTCACCATGAGGTCGGTGGTGATCTGGATGTGCTCGGCCGTGACGTCGTAGGTGTAGGGCGAGTTGGCGATGGCGTCCTGGAAGTCCTGGGGAGTGATCTGACCCTTGAACATCTGCTTGACCACGTACTTCTCCGCGAAATTGGGATTCTGGATGAAATAGCGGGTCGCATCGACGAAGCATTCGAGGACCTTCTTCGCCACCGCGGGTTTCTCGTTGTACATCTTCTCCGTCATCACCATGACGCGCACCGGCTCGCCCAGGGGCGTGTCGTAGGGTTTCAGCATTTCCACGCCGAAGCCCTTGTTGATGGCCTGCGACGACTGCGGCTCGGACTGGCACATGGCGTCGATCTCCTTCTGCAGCAGCGCCTGGTTCAGATCGGCGAAGGCCATGTAGACGATCTGGACGTCCTTGCCCGGCTTGTCGGACCAGGTGAGGCCGGCCTTGGACAGCTCGGCCAGCAGCAGGAGCTCCTGCGCGCCGCCGCGGGCTACGCCCACCTTCTTGCCCTTGAGCTCGGCCACGGTCTTCAGCGGCTGGTCGGCGCGCGAGACGAGCCGCGCACCGCCCTTGGCAAAGCCGGCCACGACGAAGACCTGTCCGCCTCCGGCCTTGTTGGCGATGGCCGCATCGGCGGCCGAGGCGGCGATGTCGACCTCGCCCTTTACGATGGCGGGGAAGATGTCGATGCCCTTGGGGAATACGGTCTCCTGCACGTCGAGGCCGTACTTCTTGCAGTGCTCCTTCATGAACGAGACGGCGCCGTAGTGGGCGAACTTGAGGTTGCCGAGCCGCACGACCTCGTTGGCGTGGGCAGTGCGGGCGAGCAGGGTGAATGCGAAGGCGAAAGAGAGGGCAAAGGGCAAGGCTAAGGCGAGGCGATGAACCATGTGCAGGCTTCCTGAGTTAGTGGATGAAGAAGTGAAGCGACGAAATGGGGCAATAGTAACCCAGGCTGGGTGCGCTCGGCGTCAGCCGCAGAGCCCGAGTATCCGTTCCTCCGGTATGCAGGTCTTCTTCGCCTTCGCCTGCACCTTCGTCTTCTGGGCCGCGACACATGTCCGAATCTCGCGGGCCGTGGGCGGGTAGTAGATCCAGCCGGCGGCGAGGTCCGGCATCGACAGATCGACCTCGCGCCACTTGGCATGTCCCTGCTCGCGAAGTGTCTCGAAGTTTTGGCAGAGCGACCGGGCGAAACGCACCATGTGGTCGACCGTACCCTGCATGTTGTAGTCGTAGGTCACCAGAAACGCACCGACCGCGATCGTCGTGAAGTCCTCGTTGAGGATATGCGGATAGCTGCTCTTCCTGACTGTCGCGTAGGTGTACGTGTTGAGCGGCAGCTTGCTCGAGGGATGATTCGGGTCGAACTTGAGGAACTTGATGAATTTCTGCGCCTCGGGTTTCATGTTGACGACCAGCGGAGCAGGCTGACCCGCGGCCACCACCACGACGTCGACGGACTTGTCGGTGATCAGCTTGGTCAGCGCCTCCTCGTTCGAAAGATAGCTCGCGTTCGCCTCGGGAATCGGCTTGTCGAACATCATCCGGTAAAGCGTGTGCGTGATGTAGGCAGCACCGCTGCCGACCAGCCCGCCGTTGATCTTCGCGTCCTTGATGTCGTGCAGAGAGTTCATCGGCGAGTCGGCACGCACGATGTAGTGAATCTCGGTGTTGTACAGCGGCAGGATGACGCGCAGCGGGCGGATCGTCCTTGCGGCGTCGGCATTGCCGGCGCCCCCCTTGTCGATGAACGCCTGGAAGACGTCGGCCTGAACGACGGCGAACTTGACGCCCGGCTCGTAGCGCAGGAGCTTGACGTTTTCCGCCGAGCCCGCCGTCGGTAAGACTTCGAGCTGGATCCTGGCATCCGGGGTGACGAACTTCGCGAGGTCCTTGCCGATGGCGTAGTAGGTCCCCTTCTCCGAAGCGGTGACGATCTTGTAATCGATCCTGTAATCCGTCGGCGCCGCTGCTGCGGTCCGCTGGCCCTCGGCCTTGCGTTGCTGCGCGGCGCGGTCATATTCCGTTTCCACGGCGGCGCTCGTCCCATGGACGCAGATCAGTGCGGCGGCCAGCAGGCCGATGAGCTTGCTTCCCATCACGGTTTCCTCCTCTGAGTGTTCTCTTGTGTGCAAAGTCCGAGGGCAGCGACTGCGTCGGAGCAAGCTCCCGGGCTGGGCGCAGCGGCACCCCCCGCGTTGCCGCCAGCGGGCCGGCGGATCTCCCCTTGCGCGCCCGCTGCGACCGCCTTCGCTGCTTCCTGGGGCTGCGGTGCTGCGCGCCGTGGATCCGGTTCGGGTTTCGCGACAAAGATGTCAGTCGGTGCCTGCGGCCGGGCGGAGCCGGCGCCGGAGGGGTCGACGCCTCGCCCGCCGTTGCCGCCTGCGCTCGCGGGAACGGCGGGTGGAGAAGCGCCTGCGGCTGCCGGCTTGCCGGTATCCGCTGTGGTGGCGGCTGTCGATCCCGCGATCGGCTTGTCGGTTGCTGCAGGACGCGGCGCCGTATCACCGGCCTGGAAGCGTTGAAAGTAGCCGTAAGCGAAATAGACGGCAACACCGGCCGCCGCCAGCACTGCCACCCACCCGAAGGTGCGGCGCTGCGAACTGCTCTTCGGGGTGGCCTGGAACGACGCCGGTTCCGAACTCGCGGGGGCGGCGGCCTGCGTCGCCTCCTCGTCGCCCGGGAGCGGGGCGGGGTCCGGTGCCGACACGGGCGTCACCGCGGTAGGCTGCGGGGGTGATGCCGGAGCCACCGGCTCTGCCGGCGGTAACGGCACAGCGACGTCCCGAAGCCGGGAGGCCGCCACCGACGCCGTGCCCAGCGCCGCGCTTTCTGGCGGGGGGGCTACGATCGAGGGTCCACGGTAGTCGAACATTTCGGATTCGGTGGCGGTAGAGGTCCGACCGGGCGGCGCGGCGTCCGCAGTCACCTCGGCCACATGGTGGGTCGATCTCGCAAGCACCGCCGCTTCGGACGGCAGGGGCAGGAAGAAGTCGCTTGGTCCGCCATCCGCCAGCGGTGCATCGCACTCCTGGCAGATCAGGGCAGTGGCTTCATTGGTCGTGCCGCACCGGGGACAGGGTTGCACGCTGAAAGGCGCGCCGCAGGCGTTGCAATACCTCGAATCGGCGGGATTGGCATGCCCGCAGAAACCGCATTTGAGGGGATACAAGGACGCGTTTTCCATTTCGCTCTCCGGCGATCAACTCCCCAGCCGCTATCTTAGCCCAGGCACGGCGGGTCGTCTGCCGGCGGCAGCTGCCCCAGTCGCTGGAGACGACAGGCGGCGCGCCGGGGCGACCGGCCCCGCCCCTCACTCCGACACGACGTTGCGCCCTTTGTCCTTGGCTCGGTACAGCGCCTCGTCTGCGGCGTGGAGCAACTCCTGCAGTGTTGTCGCCGGGGGACTGCTCGCGATGCCACAGGAGACGGTAGCGGGTTTGGCGAGCTTGAGGCGGCTATCGGGGGTCTTCGTCTCGACGGCGGCGCGCAGCCGCTCGGCCACCGTCAGCCCGTCGGCCCGCGACGTGTCGGGGAGGAGCACGCAGAATTCGTCGCCACCGAAGCGTGCCAGGAGATCGCCGGGACGCAGGTGACAGGCGATCACGTCGGCGACGACACAGATCAGCATGTCTCCGCTCAGGTGACCCGCCTCATCGTTGAAAGCCTTCAGGTCGTCGACATCGATCAGCACGAGGCTCACCGGCACGTCGTCGTGCTCGCACCGCTCGAGTTGACGACGGAATGCCTCGTTCATCCAGCGGCGATTGTGCAGGCCGGTGAGGCCATCGGTGCTCGCGGCGTGCTCGAGCTCGCGCTGCCGATCCAGACCGCTAATGATGACGGCGTTATCGTGCCGCATGCGCCGCGCCAGCATGTACAGCAGATTGCGGGCGACCGCGTGCGAGGTGTTCACCAGGGTCCAGATCACCGGCTCGGGAATCGCGAGCAGTCGCGTTTCCTCGAGTGCCACGACGGTCGCGGAGATGGGCTCGCCATCGACCGCGGACATCTCACCGACGCATTCGCCGGCTTCGATGACGGTGTGCGAAGGCGATGCCGTCCCGGCAAGATGAACGCTTACACGCCCGCGCAGGACCACGAAGATGTTCTGGCTGGGTGCCCCGCCCTGGTCGAGCAGCGTTTCGTTCTCGCGCAGGTCGCGCAGTGCACAGCCGGCGAGCAGATGCTCCACCAGCTCGATATCGACGGCGCGAAAGAGACGCGAGGCGGCCGCTGCTTGCCAGTCGGCCTCGGTAAGGGTGTTCGTCATGGTCGGAGGAAAGGCCGGCGTTCGGTCGGAACGCATGCCGATGAGGCGGTGATTTTCCAGACGGAATATAGCCTGATTCCCGCTCCCGCGATAGCCTCGAGTGCCTCGGCCGTCAGGAAACGGGCCCCGCCGGCGGTACGCTCTCTGCGGCAATGGACAGGTTCGGCGAAGTTGTATGAACATATGCGCCGCACCAAGTTCGGAAGCAAGGGGACATCGCAACCCTGACCCGCGCCGCTGCCCGCCCTGAGCAGCGACCGCGACCAACGCAGAGCCCCGGCTGCCCGTAGTGATTCCAGAACTCGAACACGAATGCCAGGCAATGAAATGACGCGCACGTTTCCCGGTTCCGCGGTTTCGCTCGTGCTCTGCCTGGTCCTGGCGGCGTGCGCGACGCCCGACACGCCGCGTGGCCCGCTCGGCGGCACCGCGGCACCGCCGCAGCCGGTTCCGGTGACGCCGCCCGCCCCGGTGAAGGAGCCGGACCGCCGCGTGCCTGCCGACGCGCAGCCGCTTCCCGATCTCAACCGCAAGGACAACGTGTACTTCTTGCAGGGCTCGACCGCCATCGACGACGCCGGCAGGGAAACGATCCGGCAGCACGCCGAACGGCTCAAGAACAACCGCCGGCTGGTGATCACCCTGATCGGGTACAGCAGCACCGATGGCGGTAGCACGGAGTACAAGGTCGCACTCGGCCAGAAGCGGATCAACGCGGTCGCTGAGGAGCTCAGGTCGGCCGGGGCTGCGACGGGTCAGATCCGCAAGCAGAGTGTGCCGTCGGGCAAGTCCGCGCGCGATCGCTGCGCGAGCGAGGCCTGCCATCAGTTGGACCGCCGCGTCGAACTGCGCTACATCGATCTCAAGACGCCGCCGAGCCGGCGCGTGCCGTGACGGTCCGCGTCCTGTCGTCATCCGGAGACATCTGTTTCCGTCCATCCCCTCAGGCGTATGATCGCCGCACCGTTGCTTAGGCGACGGGTTGTTTCCCCATCTATCTATGACCAAAGGGAGAAGGAAATGGTGAAGAAACTGGTTCTGGGTTCGATCGCCGCTGCGCTCGTTACAGGCACGGCGTGGGCTGCCGAGTACGGCACCGCCGCGGAAGCGAAGGCGATGCTCGAAAAGGCGGCCGCCGCGGTGAAGGCCGACAAGCCGGGCGCGCTGGCGAAGTTCCAGAAGGGCGAGGGCGGTTTCAAGGACCGCGACCTGTACCCGTTCTGCGGCGGGCCCGACGGCAATTTCACCGCTCACCCATCGCTCACGGGCAAGAGCCTGAAGGACCTGAAGGACAAGGAGGGCAAGCCGATCGGTGAGGATATGTACAAGAACGCGCAGGAAGGAAAGATCGGAGAAGTCACCTACATGTGGCCGCGTCCGGGGACGACCGAGCCGCTGGTGCAGAAGGTCAGCTACTACACGAAGATCGGCGACCAGGTCTGCGCGGTGGGTTACTACAAGTAAGAGGGATGACGGTCCTTCCATGAGCGGGCCCGGCTGACCAGGGGCGGCCTGCCGCACGGGAACCAAGGCCACGGACGGCAGTCTGTGGCCTTTTCGTTTCCCCGACGGCGTGGCTGCACGATCGACCGTTCGCCGCCGCGCGGGAATCCGGTCCGGCCGCCTCCGGCGCTCGGGTAAAATCACCTTTTGCTTCCCGAAGGAACACGTATGAGCAGGCACCGCGATCGAGATCTGGGGATGGACCGACGGATCTCGCGCCGGGACTTCCTGAGCGGCGTCGCGCTGGGCGCCGCAGGATTGTTGGTCGGACCTCGCTGGTTGCGTGCAGGGGAGACGAGTGGGCTTGGCCCGGTTCTCGCCCCCGACTACTACCCCCCTGCGCTCACCGGGCTGCGCGGCAGTCACGAAGGGTCTTACGCCGTCGCCCACGCACTGCGCAGCGGCGAGCTTCACCTCGACCCGCAGGCGGCGCGAGATAGCGGTGAGCGCTACGATCTGGTCGTGGTCGGCGGTGGCATCAGCGGGCTCGCCGCGGCGTACTACTACCGCCAGGCAGCAGGGCCGGACGCTCGCATCCTGATCCTCGACAACCACGACGACTTCGGCGGTCACGCGAAGCGCAACGAATTCACCGTCGGCGAGCGCACGCTCGTCTCCTTTGGCGGCACCTGGTCGATCGAGAGTCCCGGCCCTTACAGCGTCAACGCGAAAAAATTGATCGAGACACTCGGCGTTGACGTGACGGGGTTCGGCAAGGTGGTCGACCGCCGCCTGTACCGTTCCTTGGGCTTAGGGCGCGGCGTCTTCTTCGACCGCGAGACCTTCGGCGTCGACCGGTTGGTGCCGCGCCCGAACAATACCGGCTGGCTCGGCAAGGCGGCCGACGCCGTGGCCATGAGGCGCTTTCTCTCCGCCACGCCGCTCTCGGCCGCGGCGCAGGCGGACCTCGTGCGCCTGCAGGAGGGGCGTGTCGACTATCTGCCGGAGCTTGGCTCCGACGAAAAGAAGGCACGCCTTGCGCGCATGAGCTACCGCGACTATCTCACTCAGGTCGCGCGGTGCCATCCGGACGTGCTGCCGTTTCTCCAGGCCCTGCCGCACGGGCTGTATGGCGTCGGCATCGATGCGGTGCCGGCCCAGGACGCGTGGGGTCTCGGCTACCCCGGGTTCGGCGGACTGCGGCTCGACGGCAAGCCCGGACCCGGGATGAATCACGATGCACTGCACGCCGTGGCCGGGGACGGTGAAGCCTACTTCTACCATTTCCCCGATGGCAACGCGACGGTGGCACGGCTGCTGGTGCGGGAGCTCGTTCCCGGCGCGATTCCCGGTGACAGCGTGGAGGACATCGTCACGAGCCGCGCAGACTACGCACGCCTCGACGCAGACGGCGCACGCGTGCGCGTGCGCCTGAACAGCACCGCGGTGCGCGTTGCGCATGCCGGCGATCCCGCTTCCGCGGCGGAGGTCGACGTTTTCTACGTGACCGGCGGCAAGCTCGAACGAGTACGCGGTGCACGGGTGGTGCTGGCGTGCTGGAACAACGTGATTCCCCACATCTGTCCGGAGCTGCCCGCGGCGCAGCGCGAAGCGCTCGGCTATGGCGCGAAGGTGCCGCTCGTTTACACGAACGTCGTAGTGCGCAACTGGAACGCATTCCTGAAGCTCAAGATGTCTCAGATCGAGGGACCGGGGAGCTACTACACGGGGATGGCACTCGACATGCCGGTGAGCATCGGCGAGTACCACTGCACGCGCTCGCCCGACGATCCCATCGTCGTGTGCCTGTCGCGCACGCCGTGCCGCCCCGGGCTGCCGGCGCGCGAGCAGCACCGTGCCGGACGCACGGAACTGCTGCAGACGGCGTACGCGGACATGGAGCGGCAGACCCGCGAGCAGCTTGCGCGCGTGCTCGGCGCGGGTGGCTTCGATCCGGCGTCGGACATCCTCGCGATCACCGTCAACCGTTGGCCGCACGGCTACGCCTACCAGTACAACTCGCTCTGGGATTCCTTCTGGCTCGACGGCACCGAGACGCCCTGCGTGATCGGCCGCAAACCGTTCGGGCGCATCGCCATTGCCAATGCGGATGCCGCTGCGTACGCCTACACCGACGGTGCGATCGACATGGCGCAGCGCGCGGTGCAGGAAGTGCTGGCCGTGACCTCCTGACGGCGCTGCGCCGTCGCACGTTTCCGTTACGTACCCCAGGACCCATCGCCCTGCGCACCGGGCTCGGTTCGGACGATCCGTCGCGGTGCGCGGGGCACCAAACGAGGGCGGGAAACGTGCGCTGCATCCCTCGTCCTCAATCCCGCCGCCCGCCCTGAAAGCCCCACGGCACGGGGGTTTCGACCGCTGGATGCGCCGCTCCCGGGCGCACTGCGCTGCTCGGCACGGATCATGCGGCCGTGCAGCATACGCAGTGTTCAGTCACCCACTCGGGTCGTCTCATGACGAAAAGGTTGCGCGCCGTCGACGTCGAGCAGATCGCGATACACGAGATCAGCCAGGCGCTTCGCTCGACCCCCGAGATCGGCAAGACCCTGGGTACCGTGGTGGATGTTCTCTCGAAGCGGTTCGGCGTCCTGCATGCCATGGTCACACTGGTTACAGCATCGGGCGAGCTCGAGCTCGTGGCATCGTCCGGTGTCCCCAGCGCAGAGTTTGCACTTCCCGACCACAAGCGAGACGACGTGTTGACACCACCGATGTCGCTCGTGGGTGTTCCCATCAAGGCCAGTGGGCGTGATCTCGGGGTGCTGAGCTGTGCGCGACGACCCGGCGAGGCGAATGGCAGTTTTCAGCAGGATGTGCGACTGCTCTCGATCATTGTCCATCTGATCGGCGAGGCGATCAAACTCCCCGAAAGCACGGGCGAACGCGACGACCCATCATCTGCGGCACGGCGCGTTCACTGAGTGTTTCCCCAGTCCTCCGGGCTGTCCACGGCTCTTCGTCTTCGCAGTCAAGCGTCGCCCTCGCGAGGAACTGGCGCCGGATCGTGCAGTTCGCCCGGTCGGTGCGTGGGCCTCGCCCGCGACGCCCAGCAACGGCTGGGGCCGACATGGAAGCTGCTGCACGAGCATCAGGTCAGGGATGAATTCGGCCGCGTTACCGGCTACAAGGGGCTGGAGAAGATCGGCCCGACCGTGCCTAACTAACCGGCCGTGGGCGCGGCCACCGGCGTGGCCGCCAGCGCCTTCGACACCGCCACCAGGCGCAGCGCCAGCTGGCTGCTGCTGTCGACATGGTCGCGCCGCGCCTGCAGCAGCGTGCGCTCGGCGTCGAGCTGCACCAGGAAGTCGGTCAGTCCCGCGTCGTAGCGGGTGCGTGCGAGCTGCAGCGCGCGCCGGCTCTCGCGCTCCTTCGCCGCCAGATCGACATTGCGCCGGCGCTCGGCGTTGTAGGCGCTGACCGCGTCGTCGATCTCGTGCCAGGCGCGCAGTACCGTCTGCTGGTAGGCCACCGCCGCCTCCTGCTGCTGCAGGTCGCGGATCGTCACGGTGGCGCGGCGCCGCCCCTGGTCGAAGATCGGCAGCTCGAGCGCCGGGCCGATGTTCCACTGGCGGCTGCCCCAGGAGCCGAAGTTCGAGGCGCTCACCGACGCGAAACCGAAGCCGGCGCCGATCGAGATGCGCGGATACAGGTCCGCCACCGCGACGCCGACGTTGGCGGTGGCCGCGTGCAGCCGGGCCTCGGCGCTGCGGATGTCGGGGCGGCGCAGCGCCACCTCGGACGGCACGCCCAGCGACAGGTCGGGCAGCGCGCGCTGCGCCTCCTCGTCGCCGCGCGCAGCCAGCTCGTCGTTCAGGCTGCCGGGCCGCTGACCCAGCAGCAGCGTGATCTGGTTGAGCGCCTGCGCCTCCTGCGCCAGCAGCAGCGGCAGGCGCGAGCGCAGGTCCGCGACCAGCGTGTCCTGCCGCGTCACGTCCAGGTCGGTGGTCAGTCCGCTGTCGGCGCGTGCCTTCACCAGCGCCAGCGTCTCGTCGGCGGCCGCGAGATCCTGGCGTGCCAGCGCGAGCTGGCGCTGCGCGCTGCGCAGCTCGAAGTACTGCCGCGCCACCTCCGCCTGGACGCTGAGCTGCACCTGCGCCAGCAGCGCCTGTGACGCGACGACATCGGCATCGGCGGCCTCGATCGAGCGGCGCACGCGGCCCCAGAGGTCGATCTCCCAGTAGGCGTCGAAGCCGACGTCGTAAAGCGTGTAAGGCGTGGCCAGCACGTCGATCACGTGGTCCTTGTCCGGGATGTCCAGCGCGTCGATCACGCGCGTCGCATCGCCGAATTCGCTGAGGCGGTTGCGCATCGCGCCGGCCTGCAGTTCCACCTCAGGCACCTGTTGCGAGGCCACGACCGCGCGCTGCCGGCGGCTTTGCGCGAAGTGCAGCGCCGCGGTCCGCAGGTCGGGGTTGGCGGCCAGCGCGCGCGCCTGCAGCGCGTCGAGCACCGGGTCGCCGAACATCGCCCAGTCGACTGGCGCGCCGCCGCGCGCGGTGTCGGCGGCCAGTTCGGCGCTGCCGCCGTGCCAGTCGCCGAAGCGCGCCGGCGCCTCGGGCAGCGGCGCCTTGAAATCCGGGCCGACCGCCGCGCAGCCGCCCAGCAGCAGGGCGATGGCCAGCGCCACGTGCAGTGAATCGGGTCGCTTGTTCATGGTGTGTCTCATACGAGTCGGTTGCGGAACAGCCATGCCGCCAGCGGCAAGGTGATGACCGAGATGGCAAGCAGCGGCACCAGGTTGTGCCAGACGGTGGCGAGGCCGACGCCTTCCAGGTAGACGCGCTGCACCAGGTCGATGGCGAAGCGCAGCGGGTTGGCCAGCGTGGCGATCTGCAGCGCCTCGGGCATGTTGCTGACCGGCGTCGTGAGCCCCGACAGCAGCATCAGCGGCATGATCACCACGAAAGCGTAGAGCATCGCCTGCTGCATGTTGGCCGACACCGCCGAGATCGACAGCCCGATGCCCACGCTCGCCACGGTGAAGAACAGCAGCCCGGTGTAGAGCGTCGCCACCGATCCGGCCAGCGGGATGCCGAACCACCAGCGGGTGATCAGGAAGACCAGCGTCGCCTGCAACAGGCCGATCAGCACCGGCGGAACGGCCTTGCCGATCATGATCTCGGTCGGCGACAGCGGCGTCACCAGCAGTTGGTCGAAGGTGCCCTGTTCGCGCTCGCGCGCCACCGACAGCGCGGTCAGCAGCAGCGTCTGGATCATGCTGAGCGCGGCGATCAGGCCGGGCATGAAGTTCCAGCGTGTCGTCAGGTTCGGGTTGTACCAGGCGCGCGTGACCACCGTCACCGGCGGTGCGGCGCCGCCCTGCCGCAGCCGCCAGTCGTCGTTGAAGCGCGCGACGATGGCCTGCACCGCGGCGGCCGCGGCCTGCGCAGTGTTGGAGTTGCGCGCGTCGATGATGAGCTGCACCGGCGCCGCCTCGCCCGCGGCAAGCTGCTGCGCGAAGCGCGGCCCGATGTGCAGCACCAGCAGCGCCTTCTCGTTGTCGATCAGCGGCGCGATCTGCGCCGCGTTGTCCAGCGTGGTCGCGCGGCGGAAGGCGGTGCTGCCGTCCAGGTGCGCCACGAGCTCGGCCGAGGCCGCGCTGCGGCTCTGGTCGAGCAGCGCGTAGTCGACGCGGTACAGGTCGAAGGTGGCGGCATAGCCGAACAGCATGCTCTGCATGATCACAGGCACGACGAGGATCACGCGCGTGGCCGGGTCCTTCAGGATGGCGAGCAGCTCCTTGCGGCACAGGCCCACGATGCGGCGCACGAGGGCGAGGAAGGCGTCCATGGTCAGTCGAGGGACTTGCGCGTGATGCGCCAGTTGATGCCGAGCAGCACCACCGCGTAGCCGATCAGCAGCGCGCCGTTGGTAAGCACCAGCGGCCAGACGTTGCCGGCCAGGAACAGCGTGCGCAGCGCGTCCAGGAAGTGCGTGGCGGGCAGCACCTGGCCGATCAGGTTCACCAGCCACGGTACGTTGCGCAGGTCGAACAGGAAGCCCGACAGCATCAGCGCGGGCAGGAAGCTGGTGACCAGCGCCACCTGGCTGGCGACGAACTGGTTGCGCGTGACCGACGAGATCAGCAGGCCGATGGCGACCGCGACCAGCATGTACAGCATCGCCACCGCCACCAGCAGCGCCAGCGAACCTTCGATCGGCACGTGGAAGACCCAGCGCGCGGCGGCCAGGCACAGCACCAGCCCGACCATGCCGATGCCGAAGTACGGGATGATCTTCGCGAGCAGGATCTCCTGCGGCCGCACCGGCGTGACGAACAGCGATTCGAGCGTGCCGCGTTCCCACTCGCGCGCCATCACCAGCGCGGTCAGGAAGGCGCCGACCAGCGTCATGATCAGCACGACCAGCCCCGGCACCAGGTACCAGGTGCTGGAGTTGGCGCTGTTGAACCACAGCCGCGGTTCGAGCGTGACCTGGCCGATGCCGTCGGCCGCCGGCAGCCCCGGCGCGGCGCCGCCACGGTCGGCGTGGACCAGCGCCGACTGGCCGAGCGCCGCGGTGGCGTAGCTCAGGATGCTGGCGGCGCGGGCCGAATCGACGCCCCAGGCCAGCACCTGGATCTGTGCGTCGCCGGTGGCGACGCGGCGCGCGAAGTCGCCCGGCACGCGCACGATGCCGTCGACCTTGCGCTCGCGCATCAGTGCCTCGGCCTCTTGCATGCTGCCGACCATCACCGGGCTGATGTAGGAAGTGAGCTTGAGCCCGGCGACCGCGTCGGCGGCGGTCGGTGAGCGGTCCTCCATCACCACGGCCAGCGGCGCGTTCTTCACGTCCAGCGACAGACCGAAGCCGAAGATCAGGATCAGCACGATCGGCAGCAGCACGCCGATGGCCATGCCGGCCGGGTCGCGCAGGAGCTGGCGCGTCTCCTTGCGCGTGAGCGCGATCAGGCGCGGCAGAAAGCGACTCATGCCGCCGCCTTCTCGCGCGACTGGCTCACGATGCCGATGAACGCCTGTTCCATGTCCATGCGCTCGCCGGCATGCTCGCCGGCCTGCGCGCGCACCTGCTGCGGCGTGCCCAGCGCCAGCAGCCGGCCGGCGTCCTGGATGACGATGCGGTCACAGTACTCGGCCTCTTCCATGAAGTGCGTGGTGATGATCACCGTCACGCCGGCGGCGGCCAGCGCGGTGATGCGGCGCCAGAAGTCGCGCCGCGCCGTCGGGTCGGCGCCGCTGGTGGGCTCGTCCAGGAACAGGATGTCGGGCTCGTGCAGCAGGCCGGTGGCCATCGCCAGGCGCTGCTTGAAGCCGCCGGGCAGCTGGCCGCTGGTGTCGTCCTCGTGGCCGGCCAGGTGGAACTGCTGCAGCACCGCCTGCATGCGCTCGTGCAGGCGCTGGCCGCGCAGCCCGTAGGCGCCGCCGAAGAAGTTCAGGTTCTCGGCGACGGTGAGGTTGCCGTACAGCGAGAACTTCTGCGCCACGTAGCCGATGCGCGCGCGGGCCTGCGCGCGCGCCTTGCGCAGGTTGACGCCGGCCACCTCGAGCCGCCCGCTGGTCGCCGGCAGCAGGCCGCAGAGCATGCGGAAAGTGGTGGTCTTGCCGGCGCCGTTCGGCCCGAGCAGGCCGAAGACCTCGCCGCGCCGCACCTCAAAGCTGGTGTTGGCCACGGCAGTGAAGTCGCCGAACTTGCGCACCAGGTCCTTGACCTGGATCACCACGTCGGCCGGCGCTTCGGCCGACGTCTCGGCCGGGCCGACGCTCGCCGTCGGCGCCGTTGGCGCGGGCGTGTGCGCCGGCGCGCCGGCCTCGCGCCGGGCGCGCAGCAGCACCATGAAGCCGTCCTCCAGCCGTGCCGGAACCGGCTGTGCGTGCGCGTCGCCGAGCAGCGCCTGCAGCGCCGCGGCGTCGGCATCGGCGCGGCGGATGAAGCGCACCTCGCCGCCGGTGGGCACGGCATCGACGATCAGCGGCGACGCGTCGAGCAGCCGCGCCTGCAGCGTGCGCGCGGCCGTGCCGGGCGGCGGCGCGACCACGTGGCACAGGCCCTTTGCCGCGTCGCGGATGGTGGCGGGCGCACCCTGCGCCAGCACGCCGCCCTCGTGCAGCACGTAGACCTGCGCGCAGCGCTCGGCCTCGTCCAGGTACGAGGTGGCGACGATCACGCTCAGCCGCTCGTCGTCCACCAGCTCCTGCACGATCTGCCACAGCTCGCGCCGCGACAGCGGGTCGACGCCGACCGTGGGTTCGTCCAGCAGCAGCAGCCGCGGCGAGCGCACCAGCGTGCAGGCCAGACCGAGCTTCTGCTTCATGCCGCCCGACAGCTTGCCGGCCAGCCGCGCGGTGAAGCGGCCGAGGTCGGTCATCTCCAGCAGGCGCGCGAAGCGCTGCCGGCGCAGTTCGCGCGGCACGCCGTGCAGGTCGGCGTACAGATCCATGTTTTCCTGCACGCTCAGGTCCTCGTACAGGCCGAAGCGCTGCGGCATGTAGCTGATCAGGTCCTGCACCGCCTGCGGGTCGGCGCTGACGTCGATGCCCAGCACTTGCAGCGAGCCGGCATCGGCACGCATCAGGCCGGTGATCAGGCGCAGCAGCGTGGTCTTGCCGGCGCCGTCGGGGCCGACCAGCGCGGTCAGCGTGCCCGCAGGCACCGTCAGCGTCACGTCGCGGAGCGCCTGCGTCGGCTGCGCGCCGGACGGTCGGGGGAACTGCTTGCGCAGGCCCTGGCCAGCGACCACGGTGGCGACCGGGGTCATGACTTGCCGGCGGCGGCCAGGGCGACCGTAGCAGGCATGCCTAGGCGCAGCCGGTCGTCGGGGTCCTCGGTCAGCACGCGGATCTCGTAGACCAGGCTGGTGCGCAGTTCCTCGGTCTGCACCGTCTTCGGCGTGAACTCGGCGACCGACGAGATGTAGCCGACCTGGCCGCTCAGCGGCCGGCCCGGATCGCTGTCGATCGTCACCGACGCCGCCATGCCCGGCCGCACCCGGCCGAGGTCGGTCTCGTTCACATAGGCCCGCACCCACTTCGGGCTGGTGATGGCCAGCGCGTACACCGGCCGCTGCGGCGAGGCCATGTCGCCGGGCTCGAGCAGGCGCGAGCGCACCACGGCATCCACCGGCGCCTTCAGCTCGGCTTCGCCGAGGCGGTATTCCAGCAGCGCCAGCGCGGCGATGGTGCTGTCGACGAGGGCCTGCTGCTGCGCGATGTCTTCGCGGCGCGGCCCGATCTCGGCCAACTGCAGCGCCTTGCGCGCATCTTCCTGCTGGGCCAGCGTCACCTTGCGCCGCGCCTGCGCGTTGTCCAGGTCGAGCTGGCTGACCGCGCGGCCCGCAGTGGTGTCGCGCGCCGCGAGCAGCCGATCGAGCTGCTGCTGCGCCACCTGCGCATCGGCCCTGGCCGCGGCGAACCGGGCGCGCGCCTGCTGCACTTCCTCGGGCCGGCTGCCGGCCTTCAGGCGGTTGAGCGCCTGCTGCTGCGCCGCGATGTCGGCCCTGGCCTGGGCGATCTGCAGCTCCAGCGCGCGCGTGTCGAGCCGACCCAGCGTCTGGCCCGCCTTGACGCGGTCGCCTTCCTGCACGGCCAGTGCATGGATGCGGTCGCTGCCGTTGAAGGCGAGCGACACCTGGCGCTGGTCGACGTTGCCGTAGAGCACGATGCGATCGGGGTCGCGCGCCGGGCGCTCGAAGTACCACGCCGCGAACGCCGCGACGGCGGCGAGCACGACGACAGCGGCGAGCAGGGGCTTTTTGTTCATGACGGCTTTCAGGTTTCGGGTTCGATGGAGTAGACTGGATGGTATGAAATTTCAATTCAAATTTCAACTAGCGCCTCTTTTGGAACCCGAGCGATGCCAGCAATCCCCATGAAAGGAGCGCGCGTCCCCGCGCCGCGCAACCCCCGTCCCGACGGCCTCGCGACGCGCCAGCATCTGCTCGATACGGCCGGTCGCGTCTTCGCCGAGCGCGGCTATGCCAACACCACCAGCAAGGAGATCTGCGAGCGTGCCGGCGCACCGCTGGCCGCCGTCAACTACCACTTCGGCGGCCGGTACGGGCTGTACGAAGCGGTGCTGCTCGAGGCGCACCGGCAGATGGCCAGCCTGGAGGACGTGGTGCGCATCACGCAGGGTCCGGGGACGCCGAGGCAGCGTATGCGCAACGTGATGTCCTACGTGATCGGAATGGCCACGCGCCCGAGTGCCTGGGGCATGCGGGTGCTGCTGCGCGAGGTGGTGTCTCCGTCGGCCGCGGTGTCGACGCTGGTGGACAAGGCGATCAAGCCGAAGGCCGCGCTGCTGTTCGCGCTGATCGGCGAGATCCTGGGTCTGCCCGCCGATCACCCGGCGGTGCAGCGCGCTTTCGCGTTCACGCTGCTGCCCGTCTTCATGCTGCTGATGGCGCCGAGGCAGATCGCGTCTCGGATGATTCCCGGCGTCGTCGACGGCGGCGCGGAGCTGGAGGCGGACCTGCTGCGCTATGTGATGGCCGGGCTGGACGCCATGGCGCGCGCGTACCGCTAG
>JAEUMX010000318.1 GCA_016791285.1 Burkholderiales bacterium | reverse complement strand
TTGTCCGTCGCCAGATAGCTCGTGTCGATGGCCGGAAAGACATATGCCGTGAACACGTAGTTGAGGCCGAGCACGAGCAGGATCGGAATGAGCGCCACGACGAAGCTCGGCAGATGGCTCTCGTCGACCGCGGCGATCTCTTCCTTGTGCTCGCCGTAACCCTCGCCCTTCGCCTTGGCGCTGGCTACGCGGCGGTTGAGCCAGAGCATGCCGAAGGCGAACATCCAGATCGAAGCGATGATGCCCAGCCCCGGCGCGGCAAAGCTGTTGGTGCCGAAGAACGGAATCGGAATGGCGTTCTGAATCGCCGGCGTACCCGGTAGTGCCGTCATCGTGAAGGTGAACGAACCGAGGCCGATGCAGGCGGGAATGAAGCGCTTCGGAATCTCCGCCTCGCGGAAGAGCGATACCGCGATCGGGTACACCGAGAACGCCACCACGAAGAGCGACACACCACCGTAGGTCAAGAGCGCGCAGGCGAGCACCACCGCGAGCATCGACCGGTCCTTCCCGACCCAGCCCACGATCTTGTGCGCGATGGCGCGCGCCGACCCGGAGTCGTCCATGAGCTTGCCGAAGATGGCGCCCAGCATGAAGAGCGGGAAGAACTTGGCGAAGTAGGTTCCCAGCGCCGGCATGAAGATCTGGGTGTAGGTCGCGAGCAGCGGCGACTCGCCCCAGCTGAAGAGCAACGCAACGGCCGCGCAGAACGGCGCGATCATGATGACGTTCCAGCCGCGATAGGCCAGAAAGATCAGCAGAGCGAGCGAGACGATAATGCCGGTGATGCCGAGCGCCATCGGATGGACCCTCCTTCGGTGATCCAGTTTTTTTCTTCCGGGTGGGTTTTATCGCAGCCTGCCCGGCGGCATTGTCGACGCTTCGCGGGAAGCAGGCAAGCATCGATCAATGCGAAGTGGATGCGGCAGTGCGGCACAGGTATGTCGGCAAGCGCAGACGCGGGAAAGCTCTCCCCTGAAAAACAAAAAGGCAGCGCGGTAGCGCTGCCTCGAATGGGAACGGTCGACGGTTATGCCGCTTGGACCGGGATGCTGCCTCGCTTGTCGACGATGTGATTATTGGCGTCCACGTAGACGAGCTTCGGATGGTACTTCTGCAGCTCGAGCTCGGTATACGAAGCGAAGGACGCGATGATCAGAAGATCGCCCGGGCTTGCCTTGCGCGCCGCCGCACCGTTGATGGAAATGGTGCCGGAGCCGCGCTGTGCGCGGATTGCATACGTCGTGAACCGCTCTCCGTTCGCTATGTTGTAGATGTCGATCTGCTCGAACTCACGGATGTCGGCCGCGTCGAGCAGATTCTCGTCGATCGCACAAGAACCCTCGTAATTGAGCTCGGCGTGGGTTGTCGTCACCCGGTGCAGCTTCGCCTTGAGCATGGTTCGTTGCATGGTTGAAACCCTCCGAACGGTGAAGGGGTATCGGTGTCCCGAATCGGCCTCCCAGCCATTCAGGGCACTCGCGGGACGCCGATTATAGCGACATCAGCCCGCGATACAAGCTTCCACGTTGTCGATCAGCCGAGTGGTCCCCAGCCAGCCTGCGCCGAGCACCACGATCGCCTCTCCGACCCCGCCCGGCGGCAGCAGATCGCTGCATTTTCGCAGCGCGACATACTCCACACGGAATCCTTGGCTGTCAAGAAAATTCCGTGTCGCCGACTCGATATCCGGGTAGTCGGTACGGCCGCTTTCGAGCGCCGCCTTCGCCCGCATGAGCGCTTGCGAGAGCGCCGCTGCGCGGACGCGATCGGACGGCGACAGGTATTGATTGCGCGAGCTCATCGCAAGCCCGTCCGCCTCGCGTCGCGTCTCCCCGGCAACGATCCGCACCGGCAGATTCAGTTGTTCGACCATCGCGCGGATGATGAAGAGCTGCTGATAGTCCTTCTTGCCGAACACGGCCACCGCCGGCTGCACGGCGTTGAACAG